>NZ_JACJQV010000167.1 GCF_014696875.1 Microcystis wesenbergii FACHB-1317
AGGTTTTTCCTCTCACTTTCCCCTAATAATCCTCCTAAATATTGTCTGAAGCCGTTTTTTTGCGCTTCGTTTTTGAAGCAATTGTCAAACCGCCGACACCATCGGTCAAAGCAGGGAGGCATCGCAGCTGGGGTTGTCTCTTTCATCGCTGCTCTTTCAACGTAAAGTGCTTATTCTTTAACGATTATACTCGATTTGATCTTTATTTAGCGTTTAAGTCCCACTATTCCTCCTATTGCCTTTTGCATGAGTAGAAAACGGGTTTCTCCGAGAAACCCGTTTTCTGTATTATCTGTCCTCTAGAAGCCAGCCCTAATTAGGGTAAAATTGGGCAGTATCAATGGTTATTTTCCATATTATGCTCGCTTCTACTCAGGAACTCCTCGAAACCGCTCGCAAAAATATCTATGCGATCGGAGCTTTTAATGTTTATAACCTAGAAGGGGTCAAAGCGGTGATTAGTGCCGCCGAGGATTGCCGTAGTCCCGCTATGTTGCAAATTCACCCCAGCGCTTTGCGTTATGGCAGTTCTACCCTCGTCGCTCTCTGTTTAGAGGCCGCTCGCTCGGCCAAGGTTCCTATCTCGGTTCATCTTGACCATAGCACTAAAGCCAGCGACATCTATGCGGCCCTAGAAGCGGGGATGACTTCAATTATGGCCGATGGCTCTCATCTTCCCTACCAAGATAATCTCGCTTTTACCAGAGAAATGACTCGTCTCGCTCACGAATACGGGGCCGTGGTGGAGGCAGAAATCGGCCGAATTAGCGGCACAGAGGACGGGTTAACTATTGCCGAAAAAGAGGCTAAAATGACAGATCCTGAGCAAGCAGTGCAATTTGTGCAAGCGACGGGAGTGGATTCTCTGGCCGTAACTATCGGTAATGTCCATGGCGAGTACAAAAGTCCGCCCCGTCTCGATTTCGATCGCCTGGCCCGGATTCGACAACTTCTGTCTATTCCCCTAGTTTTACATGGCGCTTCTGGTTTACCCCCAGAAATGATCGGGCGATCGATCCAGTTAGGAGTCTGCAAATTTAATGTTAATACGGAAGTGCGTCAAGCCTATATGCAGTCCCTGAAACGGGAAATTTGCGGGCCAGAGGATAAGGATTTATTAGAGATCGCAGGAGAGGCAATTTCCGCGATGAAATCGGTAATTATCGACAAATTAACCCTTTTTGGTGCTGTCAATAAGGCCCACCTCCACGAAACTCCCTACGCTCAAATGTTAGCGGGATTATCAGTTATCAGTTATCAGTAAACAGTTATCAGTTATCAGTAAACAGTAATCAGTTATCAGTAGATATCTGCAATTCACTGAAAAAATACGGCTCTCTTAGGTTTGGTGGGTAAAATGTATTCTAAGATACAGTCCTGCTGACGAGCGAGTGGAAGGAACCACTCCAGACACAGAGGACACAAAGATTGATCGCTTCTATAGTAAGTTAAACTGGTCGCAACGCGCTCGCTACGCGAGATCACACAAAGAAGTAAGAGAGCCAAAATACGGGTTAATCAACCAGAAAGACTTTTAGTCTTGAGATAATATTAGCTGGAGGTCTAGTAAGCTGAAACCTCACATTTGATAACTGGTAACTGATCACTGATCACTGAGATAAAAGGCCAATGAAAAAATTAATTCTAGCCACGAGTAATCCGGGTAAATTAGCAGAGATAGGGGAATACTTAACTGATATTGACCTAGAATTGCAGTTAAAACCCGATGATTTAGAGATAGAGGAAACAGGGGCGACTTTTGCCGAAAATGCCTATTTAAAAGCTGCTCAAATTGCCCTAACATTGGGAGAATGGTCGATCGCTGATGATTCGGGATTGGAAGTAACCGGGTTAGGAAATGCCCCGGGGATTTACTCGGCCCGCTATGGTAAAAATGATCGAGAAAGAATCGATCGCCTAGTCAGAGAATTAGGAGATAATCAGGATCGATCGGCCCGTTTTGTCTGTGTAATTGCGATCGCCCGTCCCGATGGTGAGATTGCCTTGAGCGCCACAGGAATCTGCACGGGAGAAATTCTCACCAGTCCTAGGGGTGAGGGTGGTTTTGGTTACGATCCGATTTTTTATGTCCCCGAATACGCTTTAACCTTTGCGGAAATGTCTCCCGAATTAAAAAGAAAAATTAGCCATCGAGGACGAGCTTTTCAGCAATTGCTGCCCCATCTCAAGACTCTCGCGGATACAAATTCATCAAGGCTCTGACTTGTTCAGCATGATAAGAGCTTCTTGTCAAGGGACTCGCAACAATTTGTAAAAATCCCAGAGACTCCCCATATTCGCGCCAAGCTTGGAACTGTTCGGGGGTGATAAATTCCTGTACACCGAGATGTTTTGGCGATGGTTGCAGATACTGCCCGATGGTGAGAATATCACAATCGACGGCCCGTAAATCGTCCATCACTTGCCGCACTTCCTCGTCGGTTTCCCCCAATCCCACCATAATGCCCGATTTTGTGTAGGTAGCGGGAACAATGGCGCGAGCGCGCTGCAATAATTCTAGGGAACGCTGGTAATCACCCTGGGGACGCACACGACGATAGAGACGGGGAACAGTTTCGGTATTGTGGTTTAAAACTTCAGGTTTAGCGGCAAGAATTAAAGCTAAAGCCTGCCAATTGCCACAAAGATCGGGAATCAGCACTTCGATGGTGGTTTTAGGGGAAATGCGGCGAATTTCCTCGATACAACGGACAAATTGACTAGCACCCCCATCAGCCAAATCATCGCGATTGACAGAAGTGATCACTACATGATTAAGATCAAGACGTTGCACGGCTGCCGCTAATCGCTGGGGTTCCGTGGGGTCTAAAGGTTGGGGTTTTTTCTCAAAATCGATATCACAGTAAGGACAGGCGCGAGTGCAAGCAGGACCCATAATTAAAAAGGTAGCCGTCCCCGCGTGGAAACATTCGCCGATATTGGGACAAGAAGCCTCCTCACAAACGGTATTTAAGCCTAAATCGCGTAAAACTTCCTTAACACTGCCGACTCGTTGCCATTGCGGTGCTTTTACCCGTAACCACTCTGGTTTTACCGTCACGCCTGAACTACTCCGATAATTTTTGCCTATATCTGTAATATCCTAGCAAGTCTCGACCCAATCAAGGCCGAATATGCTATGATGATTTAGCTGAAAACTTTCGGGATGTAGCGCAGCTTGGTAGCGCACTTCGTTCGGGACGAAGGGGCCGCAGGTTCGAATCCTGTCATCCCGATTAAAGACAATCAAGGTGTAATCTGTTCTATGGTTAAGTAGATAGGTGTTAAAAATTGTCAGTAAGTAGCTGGTTATAATTAAATTAAAAATGGATTTTAGGTTCGATCCCCCCTTAATCCCCCCTTGATAAGGTAGGGTCGTTTCATTCTCGCAAATGTCATTCAATCAAATCCTTATCTGGCAAGGTTTTCAGTCAATTTCTCAGAACAAATATCTGAAAAATTTTTAAAATGCCTTGCTTTGCTTGCCCCGTAAGCGATTGAAGACAGACAAACAAGGAATCAAACTAGAGAATGAATCAGCCCTACCCTTGATAAGGGGGGTGCCGATAGGCGGGGGGATCTCCCCTTGATAAGGGGGGTGCCGATCCCCCCTTAATCCCCCCTTGATAAGGGGGGTGCCGATCCCCCCTTAATCCCCCCTTGATAAGGGGGGTGTCTGACAACTTTTAACGCCTACCTACTTAGATCATGAAAATTGAGGAATTACTCAAAAACAAACGAGAAAAAATCATTGCTATTGCTGCTAAACACGGCGCAAATAACGTGCGAATCTTTGGTTCTGTCGCACGGGGAGAAGCTGACGAAAAAAGCGATATTGATTTATTAATTGATTATTGTAGCGAACGTCGGAGTCCCTGGTTTCCTTTGCCGTTAATTCGAGAACTCGAAGCTTTGTTAGGCTGCAAAGTTGATATTGTTACCGAACAGGGACTTAAAGATAGAATCAGAGAGCGGGTACTTAAAGAAGCAATACCACTATGAGAGATGATACCGAACGCTTGCGGGATATTTTAGAAGCAATTGAGCGGGTAGAAAAGTATGCTCCACAGGGAAAAACCGTGTTTGAACAACAAGAATTAATTCAAACTTGGATTGTCTATCATTTACAAATTATTGGTGAAGCAGCTAGAGCAACTTCTCAAGAATTTCAAGCAAGATACCCCGAAGTTCCTTGGCGAGATGCCAGCGATCTAAGAAACTTAACTATTCATGAATATTTTCGTATCAATCTAGAGATTATTTGGGATATTGTTGAAAATGACATTCCTCCTCTAAAACAACAAATCGAAGCTATTTTACAGGAATTGATTTGACGAAACCCAGTCCAATTATTTAAAACTGTTGGGTTTTAGGTTCGATCCCCCCTTAATTCCCCCTTGATAAGGGGGGTATCTGATAATTTTTAAAGCCTACCTACTTAGGGTTTGCTGAAAAAGTTTGTTGGTGGGGTTAGGAGTCAGTAGCCGGTCGTCAGGAGTCAGTAGCTGGTCGTTTCAGGCTTTGTTGCCCTCTTTTTTTGTACCAATTTGTGTACTACGAGAGGGATAATGCAAGGTTTTTGAGAGTCCCAATCGGATTTTCGCAGCATGAACATCGGATTTTAACAGGTCAAAAGCCTTATTTTAAAAGGGTTTTACCATTATTCAGCCAACCCTACTTAGTAGGTTGATTCATGAATCAATCTACTAAGCACGACATTTTGACAAATTTTCAGCTATTTATTCCGAGAAATCGAATTAAAACTTTGCCAGATAAGGAAAGGCAAATAATCGTGAGCCGCCGTTAGGTGATGAGTTTTTTACTCAAAAAAAAGTATCTTTTTCGCCATCAAAGCAGTAATTAGCTATTCAACTAGGTCAAGATCAATTACAATGGTTAAAAGCTCAAGGAAAGGGATATGAAACAGGAATTGACCATATCTTGCGGGAAGTGATGGCACGCCAGCACCAGTGAAAAACATCGAAATAAAAATTGTCAGATCCCCCCGCCTATCAGCCCCCCTTATCAAGGGTAGATCCCCCCGCCTATCGGCACCCCCCTTATCAAGGGTAGATCCCCCCGCCTATCGGCACCCCCCTTATCAAGGGGGGCAGGGGGGATCAGAGTCCAAAATCTATCTTCTCTTTGATTATAACTACTTATTTACATACTCTAAGCCAATGTCTAGATTATTAATCAGCCAGTATCAGGCGGAAGTTGAGAAGATTGTCCAATATGGCGGCAGTCGCAAGGAAACTTCGATTAGAGTCGCTTTTCAGAATTTATTAAATGACTATTGCAAGGCGCGGGATTTTTTGTTAATTCCGGAGTTGGATTATCGCACTAAGTCGGGAAAAGTTGTCTATCCTGACGGGACGGTAAAGGATGCTTTACGGTTAGATTGGGGATATTGGGAAAGTAAGGATCAATACGATAATTTAGATGAAGAAATTGAGAAAAAGTTAGCGAAAGGCTACCCCAATGACAATATTTTATTTGAAGATTCCCAGACGGCGGTTTTAATTCAAGGAGGAGAGGAAAGACTGCGCGTCTCCATGCGCGATGATGAGGCTTTGGATGGGATTATTAATGCTTTTATTAATTATGTACGTCCGGAGGTTGAGGATTTTCGAGAGGCAATTGATAGTTTTAAGGAAGATTTACCAACAATTTTGGAAGCGTTGCGGGATTTAATTGCGTTGCAATCGGAGACGAATCGTAATTTTGTGACAGCGCGGGACAAATTTTTAGAGATTTGTCGCAAGTCAATCAATCCAGAAATTAGCCTGGAAGATGTGCGGGAGATGATTATTCAGCACATCCTGACAGAGGATATTTTTATCAATATTTTTAATGAGTCTCAGTTTCACCGGGAAAATAATATCGCTAGGGAATTACAGGGAGTGATTGAAACTTTCTTTACTGGTAATACCAAGCGCAATACTTTAGGGACTATTGAACGTTATTATGCGGTAATTCGGCGGACGGCGGCGAATATTTATAACCACCACGAGAAGCAGAAATTTCTCAAGGCGATTTATGAGAATTTTTATAAAGCATACAATCCGAAAGCGGCGGACCGGTTGGGAATTGTCTATACACCCAATGAAATTGTCCGTTTTATGATTGAAAGTGTCGATTATTTAGTCCATAAGCATTTTAGGAAGTTGTTGGCGGATCCAGGAGTAGAAATTTTAGATCCGGCGACGGGGACAGGAACTTTTATAACGGAGTTGATTGAGTATTTACCAAAGGATAAGTTACGGTACAAGTATAAGCATGAGATGCACTGTAATGAGGTGGCAATTCTTCCTTATTATATTGCGAATTTGAATATTGAGTTCACCTACAAGCAGAAGATGGGTGAGTATGAAGAGTTTGAGCATATCTGTTTTGTGGATACCCTGGACCATGCTGCTTTTCATCTCAAGCAGATGGATTTGTTTGCCATGTCGGTGGAGAATACCCAACGGATTCAACATCAAAATGACCGCAATATTTCTGTAATTATTGGTAATCCTCCTTATAATGCCAAGCAGCAAAATGCTAATGACAATAATGCAAATCGTAAATACCCAGGAATAGATAAAAGAATTAAAGATACTTACATCAAAGAAGGGACAGCACAGAACAAATTGTCGTCTATGATCTGTACACTCGCTTTATTCGTTGGGCTTCTGATCGATTAAATAAAGATGGTATAATAGCGTTTATCTGTAATTCTTCCTTTTTAGATGCTCGTTCTTTTGATGGGTTTAGAAAATGTATTGAAGAAGAATTTACTTGCGCTTATTTTATAGATTTAGGTGGTAATGTCAGGAAAATATCAGGGAAAGATGGGATTTTTATCTGTGAAAAACATACAATTTTTGGTACTGCTGCAATGACTGGTATTGCTATCCTGTTTTTAGTTAAAGACAGGATAGCAACTGGAAATAAAATTTTCTATGCTAATCCTTTTCATGTTCATGAGTTGCGAGAAGTTAAATTGTCTTATTTACAGAGTAACAAATTTAGTAATGTTTGCTTCGAGCATATCATCCCAGATAAAAAGCATAACTGGATTGAACAATCAGATAATGATTTTAATCAACTGCTACCCTTGATTGATAAGGAGGTAAAAAGTGGCCAGTCTGAGAAAGCTGTGTTTAAGTTGTTTTCGTCAGGACTTAAAACTCAGCGAGATGAGTGGGTTTATGACTTTTCAAAAGACACACTAGAAGCAAAAATGAGATTTTGTGTAGATGTTTATCAGAGAACTTTTGAAGATGAAAATTATCAAGAACGAAATCAGATTAAGTGGGATCGAGAATTAACCAAGTATCTTTATCAAAGAATATCAAAAGTATTTAACGATGCTAATATGTTGATGAGTTATTATCGTCCATACACAAAACAATGGCTGTATTTTGACAAGCATTTTAATGGAATGACTTATCAATGGTATGGAATCTACAAAAATGAAGAATTAGAAAATAGATATATTATTATACCTGGACTAGCATCACCGAAAAACTTTTATAATTTAGCATCAAGTCAAATAGTTGATTTGAATTGTTTACCTGCGGGTTGTCAATGTCTCCCCCTCTACTACTACGAGAAAGAAGGAAACCGCATCGATAATATCACCGATTGGGGATTGCAACAATTCCAAAAACATTACAACGATAAAACCATCACCAAACTCCACATCTTCCACTACACTTATGCAGTCCTCCACTACCCAGAATATCGCAGTAAATATGAATTAAACCTCAAGCGAGAATTTCCCCGGCTTCCCTTTTATGATAACTTCTCTCAATGGGTAGAATGGGGAAGCAAACTAATGGAATTACATATCAACTATGAAACCGTCGCACCCTACCCACTAACCCGCATTGATACTAATAATAACCTCAAACCCAAAACTAAACTAAAAGCTGACCGAGAAAAAAATTCCATCAACCTCGACGATATCACTTTCCTACAAGATATTCCCAAAATTGCCTGGGAATATAAACTCGGTAATCGTTCGGCCCTAGAATGGATATTAGATCAATATAAGGAAAAGAAACCCAAAGATCAAACCATCGCCGAAAGATTTAATCATTATCGCTTTGCCGATTATAAAGAAACAGTAATTGACTTATTACAACGAGTCTGTACTGTCAGCGTCGAAACCATGAAAATAATAGAAGCGATGAGACATTAAAAAGATTGCAGCTTTTCGGATCTCTTATTCTTCGTGTGATAAGTTTAAATTATGTTAATGCTAAATTCAGTTATTAAAAACTGATTATCTAGGGTTTGCTGAAAAAGTTTTTCGTGGGGGTAGGAGTCGGTCGTCAGTAGTCGGTCGTCGGTCGTTTCAGGCTTTGTTGCCCTCTTTTTTTGTACCATTTTATCTACTACAAGAAGGATAATGCCAGGTTTTTGAAGGTCTCAATCCTATATTCTGGCACTAACATCGGATTTTAACCGGTCAAAAGCCTGATTTTCAAAGGGTTTTACCATTATTCAGCCAGCCCTACTTAAGTTATCAAAAAAAGACGAAAAGAAAGGACTTTTTCCGATAATAAAGGGCAGGTTTAACCCTGTCCTTTGCTCCGCTTTTTTGGCACTGATTAATGATTAAACCTCTTGCGTAATTAATTTTTCAGGGTTCAAAAACGGCAAAAATAAGGATTAAATGGCATAAAATATGTAAATAGACCATTTAACTGATTATTATTTATTCTTAATTCTCCTGACTACTGACTACTGGCTACTGACTCCGTTCGGACCTCGGCGTGAGCTTTTGTCGAACGCAAAAGCTCACGGCCGAAGCCTAACCCTAATACCATTTTTCCTTATTCTTGGCAGGTATCTTACCCCCCCTTGCCCCCCCGACGTCGGTAGGTTTGGGGGGGTGAGGGCAATTAACCATCTCTGCCATTACTTGTGAAAAATGGTATAACAACAATTTTTGATTTTTACAAGAGGTCTATTAATGATTAACGTCAGTTCGGGATAAGGGGGGAAGGAAAAGACGGTGGTTAGTAGGCTGAAAAATATATAACCATATCCTCGACAAATCCAGTACTCCCAACTCCGGTGCAGTCTTAACGAGTAATTTAGGTAGTCAACAGCTGATTATTGGAGCAATGGGGTCAAATTCAGGACAAAACTTTCCCTAAAGAGGCGGGTAAATCGGCTAATTTTTCTACCACTGTCACCCCAGCTTCTTGAAAATTACGTAAGCTATCTTTTCTGGTATTCTTAGCGGCAACAGAGTAGGAAAGTTGGTTAGAAATAATTGTTTCTGTATCGCCGAAATTGGTTTCAATCGCTGCATTTAACCCCACAAGATAGGCAATCACCGGTTTTTCGATCGCCGAGGCAATATATTTGGCTGCCTCGATTTCGGCCTTTCCTCCCACCTGACTGACGAGGAGAATTGCCTCGGTATTTTCATCTTCCTCGAAAACCTGCAACCATTGGGACAAATTGGAGCCAATAATGCCGTCAGTACCCAAATTTACCGCCATAGATTCACCATACCCAGCTGCTGTTAAAGTTTTCGCCACTTCATCCCCTATACGATCGCCACGGGTGATTAGACCAATTGTCCCCGATTGATAAAAACTGGGTTCACAAATACCCAACCAAAGATAATTGGGAATAATTACACCCTGGCTGCCGGGTCCGAGAATTAATGTCCCTGTGGTACTAGCTATCTTTAATAATTCCACCAGATCCAAGGGAGGAACTCCAGGGGTAATGATAATTAATTGGGGGATGGCTGCTGCGATCGCTTCTAAGGCCGCATCTAGGACTTGATTGGGGGGGACTAAAATTAAACTGGTTTTGATTTCTCCTGTTTCAGCAAAGGCCTCGGCCACTAGATCAAACACTGGTATCTCTGCGATTATCTCACCACCGAGGCCACTAGCCACTCCCGCTACTAAACAGGTTCCCTGAGCTTTCAATCGTGCCGCATAATATTTGCCTAGGGGTCGATCGATCCCTTGCATAATTATCTGATCTTTATCTGTCCATTTCATATATTAAGTGTTGGGAGTTGTTTCAGTGTTGCCAAAGGCACGGCGTAGCCGTCCAGTAAACAGTAAACAGTAAACAGTAAACAGTAATCAGCTTCTGAAGGCAAGAGTCAAAGGTTTTAGATTCGTCCCTTGTGAACTGAAAACTCACATCTGATCACTGATCACTGATCACTGCTCACTGATTCTAGGCTAATTTAATTGCCGCAGTGACCACCTCTTCTAAAGATTCTAACCAATGAAAGTTAACATCAGCTAAACCCTGACTGAGATCGATCGCTTTGCTGTCAGCTAGGACGCGAAAAATTATTTGTGGTAGGGTGGGATTGAGAAAAGATCGAGGTTGCAAGGTTTGTCTTTCCTGTCGGGTGGCCCGGATCGTTCGTTCGCCGCTGCCCCGGCTGGGTGATAATGGGCTATAACTGCGGTAGTAATTACTAATAGTCTCGATCGCTTTTTGGCCAAAGTCGGGATAACTGATAATATCAACGATAATCACTTTTAAATCGGGCAATAGTTGGAATTGTTGCAGACCGGCCTCTATTTGCTCGTTTAATTGCTCTAATTCTAGTCTTTCCTCCAGTATAAGCCAGGCTGCTAGTTTTGCCCCCTTGCTGGCTAAGGCATCCCAGACAGTGGACATCAAACCCTGGCCATTGCTAATCACGGCTATTCGGCCAGTTTGATCAATTATCGACCAAGGGGATTGTAATTGGGGAGGGGTCAAGGCCAGAAGATCGAGATGTCTAGCTAAAGCGGCATCATTAACAGTTATTTTGCCATCTAGGGCCATCACTTCCCCGGCTTCGTTGATACCCAGGGGATTAATCTCGATAATATCGAGATCTTTGCTGACAAAGAGACTATACATTTTTTCGAGAATTTGACTGATAGACTCGATCAAAGACCCTCTTAAACCCATAGATACGGCTAATTGCCGACAGAGATAGGGGGAAAATCTCTCTTCAATGACCACTTTTTGCATGGTTGCCAGTAAACTGTCCACATCCATCCCCCCTTGACTCGCACCCAGTAAAACTGGTCTTTGCAGATGATAATCGAGTAAAATGGCTAAAAATATCTCCTGTTGCGGATTATACCTGGCTTCTGCTAGGATTACCTCTGGATATTCTCCGGCGATCGGTAAATGAAAGATAGCATGGGCAGCAGCGATCGCATCGATGGTATTAGCGACAAATTTCACCCCTCCGGCTTTTCCTCGTCCTCCCGCTCGTACCTGGGACTTCAGCACGATAGGATAGGGAATGTTTAATCTTTTTAGTCCCCCCGGTTCGTGGATTGGTTGGGAAGGTAAAATGGGGATGCCGACTTGAGCAAATATTTCCTTGGCCTGGTATTCGAGTAAATCCATAATTGATTAGTTGATAAAGTGGCGATTCTCTCTTTGCTCGTTTCGGTAGCTGGGGGACTATGAAGATTATTTTAGCAACAGCATCCAGTTCACGGGTGATCAGGGAGAATATTTTTGGTTGATAGGGATGGGGGACTGGTCGTGACGGCAATCTTGATCGCAAAAATTAAAGTTAATTCGATCGGGTGATTTTTTTTGATAGGATTGAACCTATAATTTTCCCATAAATAGTTCTTGTTCCCCATTAACCGTGCCAAACTAAGAACTGCGGACAAATCAAGAGTTTTGGCGTTTCAATAGACCAAATAAACTCATAACTGGCAATTAGTAGAAAATATCAGCTATTTTTTGCTAAAAATCCCCTTTTTCCCGCATTTTCCCGCCTGGAAACAAACTTTTTTCCGCTTTCGTCTCTATCTTTAATTCCCTCCCACTAGGAAACTCAAGGGTAAGATGCTAAATTTTCAAAAGCAGGGTCGTCATCATCCTCTGATCCTATTAACAATGCTTTTAAGTGCTTCTTTCGTTGTGGTCTCCCTTTCCTTGACTCCTGCGATCGCACGTCAATTCGCCCCAATTAACCCGATTAAACCGATTCCTTTGGGGAATGCTCAATTAATTCCTGCCGGCACAGACATCCCTGTAAAATACGAGCAAGGGGAAAAAATTCTTTTAACCAAACAAGAAACTTTTTCTCTATCACTGACCGTAACCGATAATATCAAAAATTCCCAAGGACAGACAATTATTCCCGATGGTAGTCAGATTATCGGAGAAATTAAACCCGATGGTCAAGGTTCGCGTTTTTTATCCCAAAAAATCTTTTTAAAAACCCGTCAACCCCAAGAAAAATCTATTGATGCTATTTCGGCAGTTTTCACTCGTCTAGAAAGGCTAATTAAGGGAGTTAACCCCGATAAAATTATTCAGGGTGCAGTATTAGGAAAATCTGCCGCTTCTGTCCTCGCTTCTTTTACTTCTGACCAACCGGTTAGCGAGATTATACGAGGAGGAGGATTAGAAGTATTAGCCGGTTGGTTATTACGAGGAGAATCGGTGGAATTATTGTCAATTAACCCCAAGGAAGATTTAAAATTAACCCTTCGTTCTGATTTTACCGGTCAGTAACCTTAAAAAAATTAGGTGTGTTAGCTATTAATCTAACACACCAGCTATCGAGACTAAGCGGCGTTTTGCCGATACCATTCAATGGTTTTTTGCAAACCTTCTTTAAATTCCATTTGGGCAACAAAACCGAATTTTTCCTGAGCGCGGGTTGTATCTAAACAGCGTCGCGGTTGACCATTCGGTTTATCTATTTCCCAAACAATTTCGCCATCAAAACCCATTAAATCACAGATTAATTCGACTAAATCTTTGATAGAAATCTCATAATTTGTACCAAGATTAACCGGGTCTGATTCATTATAGAATTGACTGGCCATGACAATGCCTCGCGCTGCATCGGTGGAGTAGAGAAACTCCCGGGTTGGACTACCATCTCCCCAGACAGGAAGTTGTTTATCCCCCCGTTGTTGTGCCTCATAAACCTTGCGAATTAAAGCAGGAATTACATGGGAACTACCCGGATCAAAATTATCCTCTGGTCCGTATAAATTCACTGGTAAAAGATAAATTCCGTTGAAACCATACTGCAAACGATAGGACTCTAATTGTACCAATAAAGCCTTTTTAGCGATACCATAGGGCGCATTGGTTTCTTCGGGATATCCTGACCATAAATCGTCTTCATGGAAAGGCACTGGAGTAAATTTTGGATAGGCACAAATTGTCCCCACACAGACAAATTTTTGCACTCCTGCTAGATAGGCAGCGTGAATTAATTGGGTTCCCATCATCAAATTATCATAGAATAATTCGGCGGGTTTTTCCCGATTGAGACCGATGCCTCCCACATGGGCAGCCAAATGGATAATTAAATCTTCTTCGTTGGCTAAACGTTGACAGTTTTCCCAAACTCTTAAATCACAATCTTTAGACCGAGGAATTGTAATTTTTTCGGGATTTGCCCCCGCTGCAATTAATTGATTAACTACTTGCCGACCTAAAAATCCGGCCCCCCCGGTGACGACGATTCTTTGTTCGCTTAAATTCAGCATATTTTTACCTCTTTAATCCACAGTTGTCATTGAACGATTGCGAAGATAAGCCAAATCTTTTAATAACTGTCCGCTATCACCACCATTATTAAGATTAATCCCCAAAGCCGCTAAATCCGCATCTACCATTAATTTTACCAGTCCCTCGAACGTTACCGACGGCTGCCAACCTAATTTCTCCCTGGCTTTTGTGGAATCTCCTATTAATAAATCCACTTCCGCTGGACGCAAATAACGTTGATCAAACTCCACATAATCCTGCCAATTTAAATTAACGTATTGGAAAGAAATATC
>NZ_JACJQV010000168.1 GCF_014696875.1 Microcystis wesenbergii FACHB-1317
CAATAACAGAGGGACAGAGGTGGTTAGCTGAACGTTGGGAAAAACTGATAGTTTTATCGACGTAAGAAGCAGAAAAATTAGCTAAATTAACAGGATGTACTCTCAGAAAATTTGAAGAGAGATAGGCTTTTAGTGGCTTGGGAACAAGCTTTATCAATTTATTCATAATCAAGATTGGCAGAGGATTAAAGATTAGTTATTGTCACTAACTCTTTTGATTAGAAAAAGATAAACTTGAGAATTTTCATTCAAATTTATTGACTCAAAATCAGCTGTACTTAATTTAAATGAATCAACCCTAGGGTTGGGGGGGTGACAATTAGCCTATAAATGCCGTTGGTATGGGAGAAATTACATCGAAATAGATAGATGGTTTCCTAGCTCTAAAAGGTGTAGTAATTGCGGGTATATTGCCCTTGAAAATGCCGTTAAATGTTCGAGAATGGGACTGTCCAGACTGTGGGACTCACCACGACCGAGATATTAACGCCAGTAAAAATATTTTGGCCGCAGGGCTTGCGGTGTCAGTCTGTAGAGCGACCATAAGACCAGAACAGAGTAAATCTGTTAAGGCAGGTGCGAAAAATCCTTCGGGAAAGAAGCAGAAACCCAAATCGTGAGGTTTGGGAATCGCCGTCCGTTTTACGGCGGCGAGGATGTCAATGTCGTTAAAATCCGAGATAGGATTATTTCCCCTGAGAACTGTAGCAGATTCGATCGAGAACCGCTGCCATGACTTCTAGGAAATAATGGATGGATGAGACTAGACCTATCCACCCTAGAAATCTAAATCTGCGGGGCTAAATTTCTTGTGAATCTGAGGAAAACCTAACTGTTTAATCACTTGATGTTTGCGTTCTTCCTCAAGGGATGACAACTGATTATAATTAACCCAGTGAATACAGTTAACTGGACAAGTCTCGATCGCTTCTTGAATAATTTCTTCTTCGTCACCGTCCTGATTATAGACGCGAGAGCGACCGTATTCGCCTTCAATAAAAAAGGTATTGGGGGCAACGTGGGCGCAGTGTTTACAACCGATACAAGTGACCTCATCGACGTAAACCGCTTTCTGGCGCAGTAAACCGCCCAATTCCGGTTCAAAACCAGTGCGATCGGGGGAATCTCTTAGGAATCCCCCTAACTCTGGTTCAAAACCAGAGCGTTCGGGAGAAAAATCAGCCATTAGGCACTCCAACGTTGTACCACTAGACGAATAGAACCATCAGTATTTTTTTCCTGTGCTGCCACCTGAAAACCCTGTTTAGCAGTTTCTGCCAGAATGGTGTGGTAGGCATAACCTTGATTTACTTTTCTTAAAAATCCTTCTACGGTTAGAGGTTGTTGCCAGTATTGTAAATCGGCAACTAACTCGTACTCGTTACCATTCCAGCGAAAACCGATATCGTAATTGTTATCTTGTTCAATTACCACCTCTGCGCTTAAAGTTTGACCTTGATAACCTTTGACGGGGTGGGAACCCTCTTTCCATTCCATCCCCATATCGCTCAGGGCGGCTTTTAGGTAGGATAGATCGCGGATTTTGGTTTTGATATTGCTAAAGTGTGACATGGCTTTTCAGTGGCTTAAATAAAGGGATTGGGAAAAATGAAAAATTACCAGTCGCTAAAAGTGGCTGCGTTGCTGACTTTCTCTGACTGGCTGACGGTTTGATGGTAATAATCCGAGGTTTTCTCTTGAGACATCAGCTGCCCGAGTTGTGCCTCGATCGCCGCCGTCACCTCTTGACAAGATGAACCGACTATGCCTGTCACCTTTTCCATAACGCGACCATCGGGATAGATGATAAACTCTAGGCTTTCCATGCTCATAGGTCTTCTCGGCGTGATCTGGGGTTTGCAAAGCTCCCTATCGTTTTAATTTACGATAGTTTGCTAATCGTAGCAATCTGGTTAAAATTTTAGCAAAACTTTATATTATCTCGGCCAACCACTTTCATTTTTTGTAAGTTTCCCGTAACTTTTCTTCATCGTCAAGGGCGAACCTTGACCCAGGAGGCACAATTTAACAAAACTACACAAAAAAGACGACCTGAAGCGATAAATTGAAAATAAAGGAGATGCAACGGCGAACCACGACCGCCGAGATCATAGAATTTTGTCTATAGGAATCAGAACAAATATGAATAAACAAACAGCCAGCGATCGCCTTCGGATCGGTGTTTTAGGTTTTGGTGGTTTGGGACAGGCCGCCGCCAGAATTCTCGCCCCCAAACAGGAAATGCTCTGGACTGCCGCCGCCGATAAAGCTGGTTTTGCTTACCACAAAGACGGTCTAGATGTCAATACTTGTAACAAAATTTATCATGACCGGGGTTCGATCGGTTATCTGGAAAATTACGGCAGTCTCAGCGAGAACAGTATCGAGGAATTAATCAAAACTGCCGATGTAGAGGGCTATTTTCTCGCCTTGCCGAATTTACCCAACAATTTCATGGCCGATATCGCTAAAACTTTCATTCGCTTGGGTTGGCGCGGGGTTTTAGTCGATGCGCTCAAACGTACCAGCGCCATGGCACAAATCTTAGCACTACAAACAGACCTAGAAGCCGCCGGCATCACCTACATGACCGGCTGCGGTGCCACCCCCGGACTGTTAACTGCGGCCGCTGCCCTAGCTGCCCAGAGTTATGCAGAGATTCATAGCGTTAAAATTACCTTTGGCGTGGGAATCGCCAACTGGGAGGCTTATCGTGCCACTATTCGCGAAGATATCGCCCATTTACCTGGTTACGACCCAGAAACGGCGCACCGGATGAGTGATGCGGAAGTGGAAATGCTGTTAAATAAAACCAATGGCATTCTCAGCCTCGAAAATATGGAACACGCAGACGATATTATGCTGGAATTGGCTGGAATCTGTGGACGCGATCGGGTTTCCGTCGGGGGTGTGGTGGATACGCGCAACCCGAAAAAGCCCTTAAGTACCAATGTTAAAGTCACGGGGCGGACTTTTGAAGGCAAAATTTCCACCCATACCTTCACTTTAGGTGATGAAACCAGTATGGCGGCTAATGTCTGCGGGCCGGCTTTCGGTTATCTGAAAGCGGGGGTTTCCCTGCATCGTCGCGGTATCTACGGATTATGGACAGCAGCGGAGATTATGCCGCAATTTGTGCGCTAGGGGTTTCTCTGCCGTAAAATAGCTAAAACTTTCGGGAAAATAGCGGGTAAGGGAGCGATCGCTTCTAGGCTCTCTCCCGTGACCGGATGTATTAAGATTAAACGATAGGCGTGGAGTAATTGCCCGGGTAGATTAATTCCGATGGAACGACCGGAACTATAGAGGGTATCCCCAAGAATCGGATGACCGATGTGGCTGCTATGAACGCGAATTTGATGAGTTCTGCCCGTTTCTAGGCGAAATTCCATTAAGGTGTAGTTGCCTAGTCTTTCCTTGATTTGCCAGTGAGTGACAGCATTTCTACCTCCTTTTTCCACGGCAATAATAGCCATCTTTTGGCGATCGCTACGGTGACGACCGATCGGCAGATCAATTGTACCTGTTTCGCTTTTGGGGACACCATGGACAAGGGCTATGTATTCCCGGCGGGCAGTTTTGGTTTTTAATTGTGCCTGTAGGTGTTGATGGGCCTGGTCGGTTTTGGCAATAACGATCGCACCCGTGGTATCCTTATCTAAGCGGTGGACTATACCGGGGCGTTGAATTCCACCAATTCCGGCTAAATTTGGGCAGTGATGCAGTAAAGCGTTGACCAAGGTTCCCGATTCGTGGCCGGGAGCCGGATGAACCACTAAATCGGCAGGTTTATTGATAATAATCAGATAGTCGTCTTCGTAAAGAATATCAAGCTCGATCGCCTCGGCGGTTAATTGCAGGGGTTGACTGTCGGGAATGGTAATCTTTAAGCGATCGCCTTGAGCAACTTTAGTATTTTTATTGGTGCAAATTTGACCATTTAACTGTATATATCCCTGTTCTATCAGTTTTTGCAGCCTCGATCTCGAGAAATCGGGCAATTGTGACCCCATCCAAGCATCTAAACGTTCTTTTTTTCCCGCAACTTCTAAGTTTAATTGGTTCATCGATTTTTAGTGATCAGGGTGTAGGGTGTAGGAGAATCAAGAAAAACTGACTTGAGATTATTTAAACTTAGCTCAACAATTCCAGTTATTTTAACAGTAATTGAACTTGCTCTGGCTGCTTGAGATGGAAATCTTGGGATTAAATTTTCCTGATTTTTAAGTAGGTAGGTGTTAAAAACGTTGAGATGTCCCCTTGTTAAAGATGGATTAAGGGTAGGGTTGATTCATGAATCAACCCTAGGATGAATCAACCCTAGTATTAAGGGGGGATTAAGGGGGGATCTATCTTCAATTTAATTATAACCAGCTACTTAACGACAAAAGCCAGAGCAAATCAGTAGAGATTTCCTCATCTCCAAAAAATAGAGAGACGTTGCTATAATCAACGTCTCTAGATCAGAAATTAATCAATCAGAGTAAGCCAAGCTGTTTTAAACAAGCGAATTTTGCCCACTTTAGTCAACAAAAAAACCATTTAAAACTCCTGAAATGATCGAAACCACGATCGAACCGAATAAAGCAGCAAAGAATGATTCTACCTGAAAACCAGGGATAAAATAGGAGGCTAAAGAAAAGGAAATGGCATTGACCACAAAAATAAATAACCCTAGGGTCAAAATAGTTAAAGGCAGGGTAAAAAGAATCAACACGGGTCTAATAATAGCATTAATTAAACCCAAAGCGACAGCGGCAATTAAAGCCACGGTAAAATCTTTAATTTCTATACCTGGTACTATTTGCGCTGTAATCAATAAAGAGACGGCGGTAATCAACCAACGGAGGAAAAAAGATAACATAAGTCCATCCATCTAAGATAGTTCATCCTCATCTATTCTAATCGCCATCGCCACTTAAAGGGATGCCGGTTTTCAGGGGATGGGAACGAAAAGTGATATTGACTCCTTCTTCTGATTGTTCCAATACCAATAAAGGAGTCGGTTTCGCTTTTTCATCCCAACTCATTAAAACTATTTGTCCATGAATAGTTGGTTGCCAATTAGCTTTATCTGAGTCCGCAGAAAGAAAGGTTTCTATACAATTAGTAATCTCGTTAACGGTAGCGGAACTGGTTTGGGTGGGAAGTTTTGTCAGTTTAATCTGAATCCGAAATAAAACCCCTTTATTCGATTTTCCTTCCTGTGCTTCCACTTCGTAGGTGACATCAAAAGTTTCATTAATCTGTCTTCCTGCACCGACAATTCCTAGGGCATTTTTTGCTGTATTTGGTCGTAAAGCTTCGCCGATTAAGTTAGTTATTTTCATCTTAATCTGGTTAAAAATGACGGAACGAAAAACCGCCTCATCCATCCTCATCCGCAAATAATCGAGATTAAATGCCCTAGAATGGACAAGATCGGGGTCGGTTTCCATTTTTTTGATGGTATGAAGTGCTAACTTCAACTTTTTTTTCAACTCTTTACTTTTAAATTGTTCAATCCTAACTTGTTTCTTGATCTGTTCTATTTTGAATTTGCCGTAAATAATTAAACCGATCAAAGCAATAGTTAAGGCAATTGTGCTATAAAGCCAAGCAGAATTGGAGGGAGAGATTTCAACCGCCGGTTCAGGAGAAGGAACTTGGACGATGGAATTTTCTTGAGAAAACACCGATGGACTCGAAAACCAGACAGGGAACATAGTTTCGGTTACACTGATAATAAACAGCAAGATTTGATCAGACTATCAATCCCAGAAAAGAGACAGGACTAAACATGATATCTAGAAAGAATTTTAGCCAGAACTGGCAAGGACAAATCGGTACAACGAGAATCGTTCAGGGAGCAACTGCTATTTTAATACTAGGGAGTCTGCTTTCTCTCCTCTTGGTACAACCTAGTTTAGCATCTCCTGGGCCACCTAATTCGGTCATCGAGGCTGTCCGTCAAGATTTGAGTCAGAAAACCAAGATATCCGTTAATCGCTTGCAAATTCAAGCAGCACAACGACAAACCTGGCCCGACGGTTGTTTAGGATTAGCTAAACCGGGAGAATTATGTACTCAAGCGCTGGTGGCAGGATGGCGAATTGTTCTGACTGATAACCAAAAAACTTGGGTTTATCGCACCGATAGCAGTGGCGCTAATCTCCGCTTAGAAAAGTGAATTTCCCTTAGACCTCTTGCAAAAATCAAAAATCTTCGGTTAGGTGAGGAGTCAGTAGTCAGTAGTCAGTAGTCAGGAGAATTAAGAATGAGCATTAATCAATTAAATGGTCTATTCACAGATTTTAGGCAATTTTATGCCTATTTTTCTGATTTTTGCCCTCTCAAAAATTAATTATGCAAGAACTTTCTTGATATTTTCTGGCTGCTTTTTGGGCATCCTCAAAGCAGTTAGTCCGGCAGCAGGAGACAATATGTTTTTAGCACATCGATCGATTATTGGCACTCGTTTGGATGCCACCAGTTATCAAGATGCTTGCGATCGCATTCAGTCCTGGGTGGAAAATAATCTCTCCTGCTATATTGTCGCCGCTAACGTCCATGTGGTGATGATGGGTTATTGGCACAAAGCCTATCGTCGTCTGATTAATGGCGCTAATCTGGTGACACCGGATGGAATGCCTCTCGTCTGGGGATTGCGCTTACTGGGGATTAAACAACAAAGTCGCGTCTATGGTCCGGATCTTATGTTAGCCTGTTGCGAGCGAGCTGCCCGCTGCCAAATCCCCATCTATCTCTACGGTGCCACAGAAAAGACCCTAATTGATCTGCAAGCCAATCTTAAACAGCGTTTTCCTGATTTAATTATCGCTGGTAGCTATTCCCCCCCTTTTCGTCCCCTCAGCGACGATGAAGAAGCGCAAGATAGGGACAGAATCCAGCAATCCGGGGCTAAATTGGTTTTTGTCGGGTTGGGATGTCCCAAACAAGAACAGTGGATGGCCCGACAACAGGGAAAATTAAAGGCTGTTATGTTGGGAGTCGGCGCCGCTTTTCGTTTCCACAGTGGTGAAGTGTCTCAAGCACCCGGTTGGGTGATGAAAATCGGCTTAGAATGGCTCTATCGTTTGTTTCAAGAACCTGGTCGTCTCTGGCAACGCTATTTAATTAATAATCCCATTTTTTTGCTTCTTTTTGCCCTGCAACTCCTGCGAGGCCGGGAAAAGTAAACAGTAATCCAGTCATCAGTCCTCAACTATCGTTAAGATGGATAGGAGAAGGCAAAGTTTTATCTACGTTTAGGAGTTCCTGCTAACGATGACACAAGCTACTCAGATTCAAGGAAAAGGAATTTTACTCAGTGAGGCTGCCCTCAAACACCTTACCATGCTCAAAAAGCAACAGGGCAAGGATTTATGTCTGCGCGTGGGTGTGCGTCAGGGTGGTTGTTCGGGAATGTCCTATATGATGGATTTTGAGCATCCTAGCAATATTGGCCCCCAAGATGAGGTTTTCGATTACGATGGCTTCAAAATTGTCTCTGATAAAAAAAGTCTGCTCTATCTCTACGGTCTCATGTTAGATTACAGCAACGCGATGATCGGCGGTGGTTTCCAATTCACTAATCCCAACGCCAGTCAAACCTGTGGCTGTGGTAAGTCTTTTGGCGTTTAATTATTTCTCTGGGGTGATACCTTTCACCCCCGCCTCCCAGAGGCGATTTTTTTTGGCCAAAACCCTTGACAAAATCGGAGACTTGACATATACTTTTTATATAATGGGAATCCGTGCCTGCCTGCGAACCCTTCATTTTTAGGCTAGATACCCTCAATGTTAGGATAATCGGTCATGTCAGGACAAACGGGCAATAAACCACTTTTTTCTCAACACTATCTTGAGCATCGGCTGCCGGATTCTCTGGAATGGCAAGAGGATGTATCCGTGGCATTTTCCCGATTAGAGAGTCTTTATCAACAAAAAAAGGCGATTTTGCCGACTCTTAACGAAGCGCAAACGGAAGCAGAATTAATACAACCGATTCTAGAAATTCTCGGTTTTAGTTATATACCGCAGGTAAGCAGTAGGGGAAAAGGAAGGTCAGAAAGGCCAGATTATGCCCTATTTGCCACAGAAAATGACCGTTATCAAGCCTATGCTCTCCAGAATAATGAAAGAGCCTTTTATAGTCAAGTTTTAGCGATCGCTGAGGCCAAATACTGGCAACGTTCTCTTAGTGACGTTTCTAAGAATGATCAGCGAGATATCTGGAAAAATAGTAATCCTTCCTTTCAGATCACCAATTATCTGACGGGGACGGGAGTAGATTGGGGTATTCTCACCAATGGTCGAGAATGGCGCTTATATTATCGTCAAGCGTCCTCCACAGCCACGGAATTTTATCCAGTGGACTTGATGGAACTATTAGAAGGGGGAGACCGGCAAAAATTTCGGTATTTCTGGTTATTTTTCCGTCAAGAGGCTTTTATTAAGGATATTCACGGTCAGAATTTCCTTGAACGGGTCCGGGAGGGAAGTACCACCTATGCCACTAGAGTGGGTAACGAGTTAAAAGAGTTAGTCTTCGATCGCATTTTTCCCGATATTTCTCAAGGTTTTGTATCATTAAATACAGACATACAGCCAGATTTATTGTATGAGGCGAGTTTATCCCTGCTGTATAAATTATTATTTCTGCTCTACGCAGAAGCGCGGGACTTGCTGCCGGTGAGGGGAGACTATCGCGATTACAGCTTATTGCAAAAGACGCGAGAAATTGCCGTTAAAATCGATCGTCAGCAGGTCTTTAGTGGCACCTCGACGGGAATATACGATGCTCTCCTCAGTTTATTTCGCATTGTCGATCGAGGGGATGCTAATTTAGCCGTACCTCGTTACAACGGGGGTTTATTTGATATGGAAGAAGGCCGGGTGAATTGTTTTCTCGGTCAATATAAGTTATCCGATGCGGTTTTAGCGCCCATCTTAGACAAGTTAGCACGTTTTGAGGGACAGCCGATCGACTATAGTTTTTTAGGTGTGCGACAGTTAGGATCAATTTACGAGGGATTACTGGAATATCGCATCGTGATTGAGGGGGAATCGGTGCATCTGGAAAATGATCGGGGAGAAAGAAAAGCCACCGGTTCCTATTACGCTCCCGATTATATTGTTAAATATATTGTCAGTCATACCCTCAAACCAATTTTAGAGCAAAGAGCGCGACAGTTCGGGGATGTGATGACGGAAATCGCCACCCGAAGACAAGAAAGCAGCGATAGACGTTTAGGAAATCTCAGTCAGCAGGGATTAGAAAAAGAGCTACAACGCTTAGAAAAAAAAGCGATCACTACCTTACTTGATCTTAAACTCTGTGACCCCGCCATGGGAAGCGGACATTTTTTAGTAGAAGCAGTGGACTATCTCACCGATGAGTTAATCCAGATTCTCAATCTTTATCCCGAAGATAATCCCGTTTTAACCATGTTGGAAACCACCCGACAAAACATTATCGACAATCTCCGACAACAGGGAATTATTCTCGATTCTCCCACCCTTGAACCCACGCAATTATTACAGAGAGTGGTGATGAAGCGCTGTATTTATGGGGTGGATATCAATCCGATGGCCGTAGAATTGGCCAAGGTTAGTCTCTGGTTACATTCTTTCACAGTGGGCGCACCTTTGAGTTTTTTGGATCATCATTTACGTTGTGGTAATTCTCTGATCGGAACTACCGCCAAGGATGCAGAAGCCGCTATGATCGAGGAAGAAGGTGGTCAATTAACTCTTTTAACGGGCCCTTTTGTTGGGTTACTTCGGGCCGCGGAAATTATGCGGGGAATTAGTACCCTCAGCGATGCGACTTTTGCTGAAGTGGAAGCAAGTGAACAGTTATTCCGTGATTTTGATAGTCAAGCTAAACCCTACAAGCGTTTATTAGATGTTTTCCTCTCTCGCTTTTTTGGGGTTAAAACTGCTATCGAGTTTCTGCAGCGCTACGGTGGCAATATATCGGCAATTAATTGGGATAAGTTACCCCGATCAGATCAAGGAATTTTAGACCAAGCAGCTAGTTTATATAAAAGTAAGCGCTTTTTTCATTGGGATCTGGAATTTCCTGAAGTTTTTATCGATCTTGATTCCGCTTCTTGGAAGGATAACCCCGGTTTTGATGCAGTAATCGGTAATCCTCCTTATGTTCGACAAGAAGGATTAAAAGATATTAAACCCTTTCTAAAAGAAAATTATCAATCTTTTCATGGAGTTGCCGATTTATACGTTTATTTTGTCGAAATGGGGTTACTATCCTTACAGCAAGGAGGTCACTTGGGTTTGATTATATCAAATAAATTTATGCGTGCTAATTATGGAACGAAATTAAGACAATTTCTAACCCAGCAAACAACTATAAAAGAAATTATCGATTTTGGAGAATTGCCTGTTTTTTCGGAAGCGGCAACTTTTCCATCTATTCTACTGATTGAAAATAATATTGTAGGTCAACAAAATGTTTTAGTATCAAAGATTAAGTCTCTCAAATTCAATAGTTTAATTGATGTGATTAATGATCTGTCATATTATGTATGTGAAAATAGCTTGTCTGTGGAAGGTTGGTCTTTAGCTAAAAATCAGATTGCTACAATTGTCGAAAAATTACCAAAAAAAGCTGTTTTTCTGAGTGAATATGTAAACAATCAGATTTATCTGGGAATTAAAACAGGATGTAACGAAGCATTTGTGATTGACAAAAATATCAAAGAATATTTAGTAAAAACCGACCCAAACAATCAACAATTTATCAAGTCTTTAATAGTAGGAGATGATTTAAGGAAATATGAAATCAAGAATCGGGACTTATATTTATTATTGATTCCCTGGGGATGGACAAAACAAAAAATAGATACAGATCAGGAAAAATTGGCTTGGAATTATCTTTCTTCAATATACCCTTCTCTTACTAAACATCTTGAGGGTTTTGCAGAAAAAGCTAGAAAACGATGTGATCAAGGACAGTTTTGGTGGGAATTAAGATCTTGCACTTATTATGATATTTTTGAAAAACCTAAAATTATTTATCCAGATATTGCTAAAGAATCGCGCTTTACTTTAGATAATAATGGCTTTTACTCAATCAATACTACCTATTTAATTCCTAGCCAAAGTTATTATTTACTAGCTCTTTTAAATTCCAGCTTAATTTTCTTTTATATGTCTCAAAACAGTGCTGTATTGGGGGATACAGAGAAGCAAGGTAGATTAAGATTTTTTGGTCAATACATGGAGAATATCCCCATCCGAAAAATATCTTTTAACACCAATATCGATCACCGTCAACATTGTTTAGAGAAACTTATCAAAAGTTATCAAGAAAAGCAAGAAATATTAAAAGAAATCGAGGAACATATTAGGAGAGAGGAAACCGATATAGTCCATGATATTCTGGCATACTTAGCAGAACAGATGATCGAGATAAATCGGGAAAAACAAAAAGAAATCAAAAGCTTTTTAAGATATTTAGAGAGAATAATCGGCAGTGCGATCGATAATTTAACCAACAAATCAAAAATCCAAAACTATCTCGGTGACTACCAAAAAAGCGAACCTCATCTTAGCTTGGATCAGCTGTGGGAGATACTGAAAAAGAACAAAAAGAAAATTACCGTTAACTTACTCGATCGTCAAATACAGGAAACCCTAGAAAAAGAATATCAAACCAGTCTAGATAAACTTTTGCCACTAAAACAACAATTAAGCGCCACCGATGAATTAATCGATCTAATTGTTTATAAACTCTATGGATTAAGCGAGGAAGAAATTAAAATTATTGAAGGGAGAGAGTGAAAAAAGAATCAGCTGCCTGCGTATTTAAATTACTTGTTGAGATACAGATACCCGTCGAGGTGGTATAACCGTTAAATTTACGACCAATCTTGACTGGTATCGCAGAGGAAATGGTCGGTCATGATGTCCTCGAAGGTGAAGGGACAGTGAGAGGGAAAAGTCCGTATCGGTAAATCCGTGTCCCGCAAAGCCAAATCGACTCCGGCCTCGAAAGCATCGGATAAAGCCGTCGGTATCCGGGATTTTAAACTAGGATTACCCTCTAGATGCCGTCTGATCCCTCGTCTCTGTTCTCTAATCGTCAAAAACCAGCTGCGAGAACGTTTATCCGGCTGATATTCCCATTTGAGAAGATGTCCTACCAAAACGGTTAGACGGCTCACCAGTTCTCGATATTCTTGTTTACCCAAGGAAATGATTTCCTCCCGTAAGTTTTGCCAGTCCAGAGCTTCTACCTGTCGGTTGGCTAGAGCTTTCGCTTGTAGCTCTGTCCACCCGTAGAAGTCGGATTCATACAGGGAATTGGCTCGATCTTTCATATTGGAGCAGCCTTGACAATTAAAGATATGGCGTTCTATTCAGTAGTTCTAGTATTCTAGTTGTGGATAGGTAAAATCGGCTCTCTTCTTCTTTGTGTGATCTCGCGTAGCGAGCGCGTTGCGACCAGTTTAACTTATATAGGAGCGATCGATCTTTGTGTTCTTTGTGTCTTTGTGGTTCCTTCCACTCCCTCGCCAGCAGGACTGTATCTTAAAATACATTTTACCCACCAAACCCAAGAGAGAATCAGCTGCCTGCGTATTTAAATTACTGGTTGAGATGAGGTAAAAGGCAATCCCTTCTCAAGAGAGGAGATTGCCGGCTGTTTGCTCAAACCGTGGCTAAAGATTTCCAGCGCTCGGCCTGTTGTAAGATGGCTTTGGCTGCCTGTTTACCCGATAAAGTGGCCCCTTCCATGCTATCAATGTAATCCTGTTGGGTATAACTACCGGCAAGGAAAAAGTTAGGGATAGGAGTCGCTTGCGAGGGACGATAGACATCCATCCCCGGTGCTTCCCGATAGAGACTCTGGGCCAATTTCACCACGCTAAACCAAGTCATCTTTAACTCCCGTGAGGAGGGAAATAACTGATGGACTTGCGCTAAAACGTGCTGGGCGATATCTTCATTTTTAGCTTTAATAAAAGGATCCCCGGGCGTTAAAACCAACTGTAATAAAGAACCTTCTCCGGGGCGATAATAATCCCTAGGACTGGTGAGAGCAAGATCTGCAAAACAGGAAAAATCCGCTTGGTGGGTGTACAAAAGATTATCAATTCCCACCGCTTTTTGCAGTTGTCGCCGTTTTTCGGCATCATTTAATTCCGTCACCCAACCGTCAAAACGCAATTGTACCGTGGCGACGGGGACGGCTTCTAGTCGGAAAATATTGTCAAAAATCGGCATTTTTCGCCAATCTTGGGGAATAAGACGCTGAATACCGGGGACATCACCAGCGCAAACATAGGCATCTGCGGTGATAGTTTCTGTGGTTTCTCCGTTAGCGACGATCAGGCCATTAACTTGCAGATTTTCGCCCTCTCCAGAATAGAGAATTTCCCGCACCTGACGACGGGTGGAGATTTTGGCACCCCGGGCTTCCAGATAGTTAATAATCGGTTTATGTAGGTATTCGTGGGGGGAACCTTCCAACATCCGCAGGACGGAAGCTTCGGTTTTAGCGGCAAAAAATTGGAAAATCGTCAGCATACAACGGGCCGAGATATTTTCCGTATCGATAAATCCTAAGGCATAGGCGATCGGATTCCACATTTTTTTTAAACTGCCGTCATTACCGCCATGGCTACGAAACCAATCGGCAAAACTAATCGAGTCCAGATCCCGAATCGTTTTCATCGCTCCTTGAAAGTCTATCAGACCGCGGACGATGGGACTGGTACCTAAGGCCAGAGAATTAAAGATTTTATCGGCTGCCGAGAGTTGGGAGGAGGTAAAAAAGGCTTTTAAACCGTTAAAAGGCGCACCTGCGACGAAACGGAAGTCTAATTCGCCGATTTTTCCCCCTTCGTTGATAAAAGTGTGGGTGTGTTCTTTGAGTAGTAGGGATTGAAAAGCGCCCACTTTTTTCATTAACTCAAAAAGATTATAGTAACAACCAAAAAAGACGTGCAAGCCCATCTCGATGTGATTACCGTCCGCATCTACCCAACTACCGACTTTTCCTCCGACAAAGGGACGAGATTCTAATATTTCTACTGTACAGCCCGCATCGACCAGATCGATAGCTGTTGCCATTCCCGCTAATCCCGCACCAACGATCACCACTCGCATTTGTCAAGTTCCTGTTACAATTTTTCACTAAATCTTTATTTTACCCCGATCGGTCTGGTGTTTCTCGCTGGCGATTTTTTCAGGGTCGCTTGAGAGCGTGGCAGAATAATTGAGAGTTGCACTAGGGAGAAGTCATTTTGAAGCGATCGCTAGATAGGAGACAGGGATTAATTATTGTCAGTATTATTTGGATATTGGGGATATTAGTCGATAGATTCTGGTTTAGTCTGGATCATACTATTCCTGCTTGGGATCAGGCCGATTATCTCAACGGTGGCATTATCTATACCCAAGCTTTCCAAAATCCGCGCTGGTTTGATGGGGATTGGTGGCGCGGTTTATGGCTAATGTCCCCGAAAATTCCCCCTTTAACCTATCTTTTAACGATTCCCTTCTTTAATCTCTTTGGTATTAGTCTTGACGCGGGTATGTGGGTAATGGCTATCTATAGCACCCTACTGCTCTTTTCTGTGTACGGATTGGGAATTATCCTCTTTAATGGGACTGTGGCTTTATGGGCGGTCTTAATCTGTCAATTTCTCCCCGGTTTATACTATTATCGCCTCGAATATCTCTTAGATTTTCCCTTAGCGGCAATTGTAACGTTTTCTTACTTTTGCTTGACATGGTGGCGATTTAGTGGTCAAGGCTGGCTAAAAGCGATCGCTTTCGGTATTTCTTTCGGTTTAGGGATGTTAGTCAAACAAACCGCCCTATTTTTCCTCTTTTTACCGATTTTGTGGGTATTGGGCGAAAATCTCCGGCGAAAACGTTGGGGCAATCTAGCGCAATTAATGCTCAGTTTTTTGACGGCAGCATTGTTAATGTTTCCCTGGTATCGGACGAATTGGTTATTAATGTTAACTGCGGGCAAACGTGCCACGGTAGATTCGGCGATTTTGGAGGGAGATCCGCCTCTTACCAGTCCAGATGCCTGGACATTTTACGCCCAAGTTTTACCCTATTTTCTTTCTTGGGTATTGTTATTAGTTCCCGTGGTGGGATTATTAATCTCATTACGTCATAGAAAAACCGAAGATAAGGTTAATCGTCCTGTGTGGATTTGGTTAGGAGTTTTTCTGCTGGGGGGATACCTATTATCATCCCTCAACATCAATAAAGATGCTCGTTATATTTTGCCGCTTTTACCGACTTTATCCTTAATTTTATCCGTCGGTTTATTATCTTGGTGCGGTCGTTTTGCCCCCGCTATCCGTTGGGGAACGATAACTATTGCCGCTATCCTCACCAGCTTAAATTTATTCCCCTTGGGGGGAGAGCTAATTACTAACGTTTTCAGTCCCGAATTACAACACCATCCCTATTTAAAAACCGGCTGGCAACAGGAAGAAGTAGTTAAAGAGATTCTAGCCGATTCTCCCTATCTTCGCAGCACTCTAGGGGTTTTACCTTCCACCCCCGAATTAAATCAACATACTCTCTCTTTCTACGGTGGTAAACATAATTCCCAGGTTGCCGGCAGACAGGTGGGAGTTCGGGAAGAAGATATCGAAAAGGATGTCAATTCTTTAGATTGGTTTTTAACTAAAACTGGTGAACAGGGTTCCGTCCCCGATGTCCAGAAAAAAATTGTTAATCGAGTCGCCACTGGTTCAGATTTCCAAGTGGAAAAAACTTGGCAGCTACCGGATGATAGTACCCTTTCCCTACACCGTAAAATAGACCCCTCCGTCACGGTTAAAACCCTTGAAAATGCGCCAAAACAGGTGGAATTAAGAGAGATTGCCATTGCCGAAAAAGCCTCTCCTAATCAACCAATTCCTGTGGTTTACAAATGGGCAGGAGACTGGCAACAATTAAAGTCAGGGGTAGTGATTTTAACTTGGCAAGAAGTGGACGGTAAGGATTATTGGATGCACGATCATGGTATTGCTATGGGGGGATTAATGGCAGAAAAATTAACTCCAGAAGAGCAACAAAATGGTTTTGAAGTTACTGAAAAAACCGCCATGCAGTCGGCAGCAACCCCCGGAGTTTATCGCTTATCTGCTGTCTATCTCAATCGGGAAACTGGCGAAACCTATCCGATTAAAACTAATGCTCAAATTACTATCGATCCTCAAGTTCCCAAGTTAGCAACGCCCCAATTAGATTTAGTCACCCAATTGCGCTTAAAGTCTGCTAATATTGGTCAAGGATTAACGGGTATTGAGCCAATTTTTGAGTTAACTAATCGTATCAATCAATACGATTCGATTCAGGATTATGTGCTGCAAGCAGACAAAGCTTTTTCCTATCGTTTACAGCAACAAAATCCCCCCGATAAGTTATCTTTAGCCTACGGATTAGCAATTTCTAAGGTACTACAACAGGATGTGGCAGGGGCAATAAAAGCCACGGAGGAAATGATTAAAATTGACCCCCATAATCCCTATCATTATGCTTATCAAGGTTTTATTTATCTCTACGATTGGCAACCGCAAGCAGCCCAAAAAGTCTTAGATCAAGCTAGACAATTAAATCCCGATAGTGAGGAAATTAAGACTTTAAATGCAGTGGCTGCCTTGATGGGGGGAAATCTCGTTAAAGCTTGGCAATTATGGCAGTCAAATTAAAAGAGAGTGGGAAGTAGGGTGTGGGGTGTAGGGTGTTGGGGTGTGGGGAAGTGGGGAGTTTTCTCAGTGAACTGATAACTGATAACTGATAACTGATAACTGATAACTGATAACTGATAACTGATAACTGATAACTGATAACTGATAACTGATAACTGATAACTGATAACTGATAACTGATAACTGACTTCTAACCCAATGTTGGACAAAGATAAGTAAAAATTATTGATTTACTGCAAAAACTTGAGAATATTTAAATTAACATTCCGCAATATTTATAAATTCTTAAGAATTAATTGAGAAATATTTTTATTTAACAACGACGTTATGCTGGTAACAGCGATTTGATAGAATTTCATAATGGGTTATTCTGTGCTTTTTTGGGCAGCAATGGTTGAAACCCTTGCCACACCTAGAAGGTGATCCTAATTAAAACGGGTAAATCAGTCAATTTCACCCACAACGATGATCTTTTTTTTATGTAGTTTTATTGCAAAAAAAAAGTTTTTTTGACAAAAAGCACAAAGTATGATAATTAGTCGTGCAAAATTAATTTCCTAGTCGAGACAGGAGACAGGAGACGGGAGACAGGAGACGGGAGACAGCTATTAGGGATCGGATGTGAGTTTTCAGTTCTCTGTTTGCTCACATCAGCAGAAGTCTCACGGAGTAGTGGCTTAGATGTGTAATTAATTTTGCTTAGCTACTTAATAACCCAAGGTATTTCTGGTTGCGAGTAATTATTGTAGAGAAGGGAGAAGGGGAGAAGGGAGTGAGAAGTGGGAAGTGGGGAAGTGGGGAAGCTGTCTCATCACCCTATCACCCCAAAACCCTATCACCCTATCTCCTGCCTCCTGACTCGGAGACTCCTGACTCCTGACCCCACTAACAAACTTTTTGCCGCAAACCCTATTTAATTTAACAACTCCCTGGGATCGGTGACTTCCCCTTTAATTGCTGCCGCTACCACCATCGCCGGACTCATCAACAAAGTACGACCGGAAGCGGAACCTTGACGACCTTTAAAATTACGATTGGAGGAGGAGGCGCTGATCTGATCTCCCTGCAATTTATCGGGATTCATGGCTAAACACATGGAACAGCCCGCCTCGCGCCATTCAAAGCCCGATGCTAGGAAAATTTGGTCTAATCCTTCTGCTTCCGCTTGTTTTTTGACTCTTTCGGAACCGGGGACGATAAAAGCTTTCACATGGGGGGCAACACGATGACCTTGGGCAAATTTGGCCGCTTCGCGCAGATCACTGATCCGTCCGTTAGTACAGCTACCGACGAAGCAGACATCGATTTTTGTGCCTTTAATCGGGGTGCCGGGGGTGAGTTTCATGTATTGATAGGCTTCCTCTGCGATCGCTCTTTCACTTTCTGGTAAACTTTCGGGAGTGGGAATGATTTCGTTAACCCCGATTCCTTGGCCCGGAGTAATCCCCCAAGTAACTGTGGGTTCGATTTCACCGGCATCAAAGACCACCACATCGTCATAAACCGCATCGGCATCGCTTTTAATGCTTTCCCACCAATTAACCGCACTTTCCCAGTCTTTGGGCGCAAAATCACGACCTTTGAGGTAATCGTAGGTGATTTGATCAGGGTTGATATAACCACATCGGGCCCCACCTTCGATCGCCATGTTACAAATCGTCATTCTTTCTTCCATGGACATCCGTTCGATTGTACTACCAGCGTACTCATAGGCATAACCAACACCGCCTTTAACGCCTAATTGACGGATAATATGGAGAATTACATCTTTAGCATAGACACCGGGGTTTAAATCGCCGTTTACCTCTACTCGACGCACTTTTAATTTCGATAGGGATAGGGTTTGGGTAGCAAGAACATCGCGCACTTGGGAAGTGCCGATGCCAAAAGCGATCGCCCCAAAAGCGCCGTGGGTGGAGGTGTGGGAATCACCACAGGCGATCGTCATCCCCGGTTGGGTTAGACCCTGTTCAGGAGCGATCACATGAACTATGCCCTGATTGCCGGAACCGATGCCATAGAAAGGAATATGATTGGTTTGAACATTAGTTTCGATCGCCCGGATCATTTCCTCGGCCAAATCGTCAAGGAAAGGACGCGCCTGATTTTCGGTGGGGACGATGTGATCGACGGTGGCAATAGTCCGTCCTGGAAATAATACTTTTAAACCCCTTTCTCTTAGCATCGAAAAAGCTTGGGGACTGGTGACTTCATGGACTAGATGCAGTCCGATAAATAATTGTGTCTGTCCACTGGGAAGAATCTTAACCGTGTGTGCGTCCCAGACTTTATCGAATAATGTTCTTGCGCTCATTGACCTTGGAATGATAGTCATCTCCTTGATTCTATCAGCTAACCCTGGCCGATAAATATTAATTTTTTCTTTTCTCTTGGTTAGTAGGGATAATAGGTAAATAGCTCTGTTTTTGCCAGAGATTAAAACCATCAGTTTTTGACTGAAAGCAACGACTTTCGCTAATAACTATTTGAGTAATTCCTGCTGCTCCTTACCCCCCGTTTCCTATAATCTTTCAAGAGGATTTAGTCTAACATTCTCTAGGTTTGAATAACCCCTCAGTCCATAGCCATAAAAAATTTATTCTTTTCTTGTCACTGATAAATTATGCTCGCTAACTTTCCTGTTAACATAAATTTCTCCGAGAAAAATTAATCCTATAATCAGAGGTAAACTCAGCCATGATCCTAGGATTCCTAAGGAGTTAATACTAATAGCAATCAGGAGAGTTACCCCCATATAAATAATTGCTACTTGTGGATGAGACAAGCCTGATTTTTGTAATCTTTGATAAAGGTGACTGCGGTGAGATTGGAAGATATTTTCCCTTTTTAATAATCGACAAATAAGGGTATAAATAGCATCACCAATCAGAGGTAAAGTGATAGTTAAAGCTGACCAAGCCTGACTTTGATTGCCCTGGTTATTAAGTAAAACCATAGCGACAATTGCCCCTAAACTGGTGCTACCCACATCACCCATAAAAATTTTCGCTGGCGACCAATTCCAGAGGAGAAAACCACCTAAAGCTGCCACTAAAAGCCATAAAATTGGTTGCTGAAAATAGAGAGCGAGAAATCCTAATTGTACCGCCGTACAGCCAGCCACCAAGCCATCAAGACCATCCATAAAATTATAAAAGTTAATGATCGCGGTCAGTCCGATAATTGTGAGAATAATAGCTAAAATTTTGCCGCCAAAACCCAAATCTAATAGCCACGATTGGGGAAAAGCACCGAAAAAAGTAACCGCAACACTAGCGGAGGATAACTGCACTAAATAGCGAATACTAGAGGGAATACCGCGACGATCATCGAGAAGGCCGATAATAATCAAAGGAGTCAGGGATAACCACAGGGGAATGAGAGGTAGGGAAGGAGAAAGGAGAAAATAACTGAGGCAGCCGGTCAGAGCAAAAGCGACGACAAAACCGAGTCCACCCCCCCTAGGTGTGGGTTGAGTATGGCTGCTACGCTCATTGGGAATATCTAACAATTGTTGACTAAAACGTTGTTTAATCAAAGCAACCACCAGAAAACTAATCAGAAAACTGATGACTGAGAGTAGGGATAATAACATAAGGATTTTTGCGCTCAGATTAATTATCGATCCTACGTTGTTCGGTGACAAAAAGTGCAGATATTGGCAGCGTGGTTTTAGTCAGTGTCAGCATCGTAGTTCAACAGCTAAGACACTCCAGGGTTTGGGGGATATTAGCAGAAATTTTAGGTTTAACTTACTCTCGATCGCTTTTTACCTGACTGATGCGACGAACGTTTAAAATATCACTCATCAGCTTAATTTGAGTAACACAGCGTTCAAATTGTTGCAGGTCTTTTACTTCAATTTTCAGAGAAATTAAAGCGGGTTTACCGAAATTAGTCTTAACTCCAGCATTGCGAACGTTAATATTTTGGTCACTTAAACGAGAGAGAATATCTTTTAAAACCCCGACGCGATCAATCACTTCAATCTGAATATTTACGGGATAAGTTGGATAACGTCCCTGGTCATCTATAGGATTCCAACTAACAGGAATTAAGCGTTCAGCTTCGGCTTTTTCCACATTCGAGCAGCCCTGACGGTGAATAACAATACCTTCCCCTGCATGGGCGACTATACCGGTAATATTTTCCCCTGGTAAAGGACAACAACAACCGGCTAAACGATAGACTAATCCCTCCACACCGGCGATCGGTGATTTACTAACGGGTAAAGCCCTTTGAACGGGAGAAGGTGGTAGAATTAATTGGGAATCAGTTAGGACATCGGACGGATTTTTGACCGTTAAAATTTCCTGTTGATTTTTAACTGTTTCTTGCAGACGATTAACCACATTTTTTAGGGTAACTTCGCCGTAACCCAAGGCCGCCAATAAATCATCCACTGCCACATAATTGCACTGTTTAGCCACCGATTGCATTCGTTCTGATTTCAGCAGAGCATCGAAGCCAGTTTTACCTAATTCTTTCTCTAATAAATCACGACCTCGGCTAATATTTTCTTCTCGGCGCGATTTTTTGTACCATTGCCGGATGCGATTTCTGGCGCTAGGAGTAACGACAAAATTTAACCAATCTAAACTAGGGTGACTATGCTTGCTGGTGAGAATTTCCACCAGATCACCATTTTGCAAGGGAGCATCAAGAACTGACCATTTACCATTAATTCTTGCCCCTTTCATCTGATTACCTACTTCGCTATGAATATGATAGGCAAAATCTACCGGTGTCGCACCTTGGGCGAGGGCCACCACATCACCTTTGGGGGTGAAAACATAGATATCTTCTTCAAAGAAATTATTTTTGAGGCCATCCATGTATTCTTGGCCATCTTTAAGGTCTTTTTGCCAGTCGAGCAGATTACGCAGCCAAGCGAATTTTTCATCCGCCGCGGTTAAAGTTGTGTGACTAGAACCGGTTTCTTTATACTTCCAATGGGCCGCAATCCCGTATTCAGCAACATGGTGCATTTCTAGGGTGCGAATCTGCACTTCTAGGGGACGGGCATTTAAACCAACAACGGTGGTATGGAGGGATTGATAACGGTTAGCTTTTGGTAAACCGATATAGTCTTTAAAACGGTTGGGAATCGGGGTAAATTGGTCGTGAACTATGGCTAAACAACGATAACATTCCTCTTTGGTTTCGACGATAATGCGGACGGCGGCAATATCATAAATCTGCTCGAATTCTTTGCCCTGATTGTGCATTTTATGATAGATGCCATAGAGATGTTTGGGGCGACCCTGTAAATCAAGAACTTTTATGCCAATTTCTTGCAATTTTTCCCGCAATGTGTTAGTGACGGTTTCGATGCGGGCCTCTCGATCGATACGTTTTTCCGATACCAATAACTGCACGGTGCGATAAGCATCGGGTTCGAGGTATTTAAAGCATAAATCCTCTAATTCCCATTTAAATCTGCCAATCCCTAAACGGTTAGCCAGAGGAGCAAAGATTTCTCTAGTTTCTAGGGCGATGCGTTGCTGCTGTTGCGGGGTGAGGTGTTCGAGGGTTTGCATATTGTGCAGGCGATCGGCTAATTTTACCACGATGACGCGGATATCTTGAGCCATCGCCAGGAACATTCGGCGAAAATTCTCCGCTTGCCGTTCAGTTTTGCTAGAAAAGTTGAATTTGGAGAGTTTTGTCACCGCTTCCACCAAATTACGCACCTCAACACCGAATCTAGCCTCGATTTCCTCGGGGGTGACTTCCGTATCTTCCACCACATCGTGAAGGAATCCCGCCGCGATCATTGCCCCATCACCTCCCAGATCCCGCAGTAATCCCGCCACAGCTATGGGATGGGCGATATAGGGTTCCCCGGATTTGCGATACTGGCCCTCGTGGAGTTTGTGGGCGAAATTAAAGGCCCGACAGATTAAATCGATATCGGGATTCTGGGGGTCGTTTTCGTAGGTAATCAGACATTCTTGCAGCCAATCGGGTAAAACTAACGCTTTTTTCGGTTCCGTGGCCCGGGGAAGGACGGTGAGGGTTTCTGGTTGGATGGCAGTGATGGCGTTCATGGTTAGATCGGGGGGATAATAGGGGTGGTGGAGAGGGATAACTAGCAAATTATTAGGCCGAAGCGATGCCAGATTACTTAACTCTCTAACACTGGAATCGGGTCGATCGGCGAAAAGGGCGGGATTCTTTTAAGTTTTTGTCTCTGGTCGGGAGGAGGACTTGCAACCGTGACGGCAAATCGTTAATCTTATGTAACAAATTCTAACGCGCTTTGTATTGGATGCTACCGACAAATTACCATCAAGCCTACAAATCTTTGTTAAGAAAACTGGAGGATTTCAGTCTTGCCCTTCTGGATGGGGATGCTTCCACGGGGTTACAATCTTTTCAAGCTTTACAAACCTGTCTAGAAGGGGAGATATTGTCACTAAATGATGACAATTTCAGCCCAGAGGTGGCTAATCGTTGGCGCACGGTCCAGACGGAACTATATCGATCGTGGCGATTGCTGGAGACGGACTGGTTATTTTTGGCCTCGGCGCGGCAAGGACGGGAGAAACGTTTACAGATAATTAGCGAGCGAGTGGCGACTTTAAAGGGGTATTGTCGGGTTTTGTTAGGGGCAGTTGTCGATTAGTAATTAAATGCTCGATCGCCGTTTGTGTGGCATACTTGACCCTAAGTCCTAACTTTTATCGTTACCGATCGCGTCATGTTGGAAATTAAAGACCTAAAAATTGCCTACCCGACCGAATTAAGTTCTCCCTCTTGGGCGATCGATGGGGTATCTTTTAGTATAGGCCAAGGGGAAACTCTGGGATTAGTGGGTGAATCTGGTTGTGGAAAATCGACCATCGGTAAGGCTATTTTAAGGTTATTACCCAATCGCACTCACGTGGAAGGTGAGATTACCTTTGAAGGGCGATCGCTTTTATCTTTATCTAGCAAAGAGTTAGAAAAGTTTCGCGGGGAAGAGGTGGGATTAGTGTTTCAAGATCCGATGACGCGACTAGATCCGCTGATGACTATTGGCGATCATTGTGTGGAAACTTTGCAAGCTCATCGAGGGAATTTAACCTATAGTGGCGCTAAACGTAAAGCTTGTACTGTCCTAGAAAAAGTAAAAATTCCCGCTAATCGTTGGTCCCAATATCCTCACGAATTTAGCGGGGGAATGCGGCAAAGAGTGGCTATTGCTTTAGCTTTATTATTAACCCCTAAGTTAATTATTGCCGATGAACCAACCACCAGTTTAGATGTGACGGTTTCGGCGGAAATTCTGCGGGAATTAAAGCGTTTATGTAGCGAGGAACAGATGGGATTATTGTTAATTTCCCATGATTTAGCGATGGTGGGAGAATATTGCGATCGATTAGCGGTGATGCAGGGGGGCAAAATTGTCGAATCGGGATTGGTAAAAACAGTTTTTAAAGCACCTCAACACCCCTACACTCGTTCTCTTTTGTCCGCCGCTTTACACCTACAGTTACGGGAGGAAAAATCAACGGCAATTCAAGGTCAGGAGACGGTGTTAAAGGTGGATAATTTAAAACAGTATTATACCCTAGAAGGTAACTTTTTAGATAGCTTTTTAAAGAAAGACAAGAAATTTATTAAAGCGGTGGATGAAGTCAATTTTGAACTGTATCGAGGGGAAATATTCGGTTTAGTTGGGGAGTCGGGGTGTGGGAAAAGTACCCTATCGCGAACCCTATTACAGTTAATTAAACCCACCGGGGGAAAAGTGGAATTTTTAGGAGAAGATTTAACCCCTTTGTCGGCGGAAAAAATGCGTCCAAAACGGCGCTTAATGCAGATGATTTTTCAGGATCCCCTCGCTTGTCTCAATCCTTTAATGACGGTGGGAGAAAGTATCGCTGATCCGCTTTTGATCCATCAAAAAGTTAGTCTAGAAACGGCTAAAAAAGAGGTTTTAGAAATGTTAGATCGAGTCGGTTTGACACCGGTAGAGGAGTTTTATCGACGCTATCCTAGGGAGTTATCGGGGGGACAACAGCAAAGGGTAGCCATTGCTCGCGCTTTAATTACTCGTCCGGAATTAGTTATTTGTGATGAACCGGTTAGTATGCTCGATGCTAGTGTCCAGACACAGGTTTTAGAGTTAATGTTAGAGTTACAAAAGTTATTTAATCTCACTTATTTATTTATAACTCATGATCTTTGGTTAGCGAGATTCCTCTGCGATCGAATTGCGGTGATGACTGCGGGTAAAATAGTTGAAATGGGTGACACTGAACAGATTTTTAGCCATCCCCAACACCCCTACACTCAAAAATTAATCGCCGCAGCCCCGAGAATTTATCCCGACAGCAACTAAAATCGCTCTAGGGGTTTATAATTGTTATTGTCTAGATATGGTTAGGAAAGACAAAATGGCCAGACAACTTCAGATAACTCTCCCTGAAGATACCATGCAACTTCTCGATCGATGGTTGGCAAGTAGTGATTATCCTGAAAAAGAATATAATAATTTAATTAATGAAGCGATTAAATTATATATTATGGAACAACAGAGAAACTACCTCAAGCAACAATTAAAGGAAGGAGCTATTGTTAGAGCAGAAAGAGATTTAAATTTAGCACAAGATTGGTTTTCTCTAGAGGAAGAACTATGGTAGTAACTGAGATTTATCCGCACAGAGGAGATATATATTTAGTTAATTTTGATCCAACTGTCGGCTCAGAAATTCAAAAAACACGCCCTGCTTTAATCATACAAAATGATTTAGCAAATCGGTATAGTCCCATTGTTATTGTTGCGGGCATAACAAGCAAATTTCAAGACCCATTGTATCCGACAGAAGTATTAATTAAAGCTTCAGCAGGAGGACTAAAGAATGACTCGGTAGTGCTTTTAAATCAAATCCGTTCTATTGATAAACAAAGATTAATTAGAAAGATTGGTGGCATCTCCACAGAAGAAAGGCAGCAGATAGATCGAGCGATTCAAATTAGCTTAGGTTTAGTATAATCACTATTGATTATTTGATAAAAAATACATTAATTATTTATATTTAAAGCGTTTTTAATAAGAGGTAATTAAATTGATGCTATTGTCAAAAATACAATTAGATGATATTATTTTAGATTATTGTTTATCAGCCAATTTAATCTTATCTATCAGTTAACCAAGGGAATTACGACAACAATGATTATTTTCAAAGTTAAAAAACTGCTCAAAAAATTTGTCTTTAGTCTCCAAGAGGAAGGATGGAAACCAGCACTCAAAAAGACGAAACGGAAAATTATCAAAATTCTCACAGGAAAGAGTTCCTCTGAATTTGAAGAACAGGTGATCGAAAGTGCTAAACTAGCTGAACCGCGACCCCTAGAAATTGCCAGTAGTGATGATCCTTTAGTCTCGATTATTATTCCTGCTTATAACCAATTTGCCTACACCTTTAACTGCTTGGAATCCCTGAGTGTTAACCTAAGTTCCGATTTAGCCTATGAAATAATCATTGTTAATGATGCTTCCAATGATGACACCTTAGAACAATTATCTACTTTAGTTAAAGGAATTAAAGTATTAACTAATGCAGAGAACTCTGGTTTTATTCGTTCCTGTAATTATGGAGCTAGTCAAGCAAAAGGTCAATACCTATATTTTCTCAATAACGACACTAGAATTCTGGAAAATTGTCTAGAAAGTTTAGTGAAATTAATTATCAATAATTCCCAAGTTGGTGCGGTGGGTTCCAAGTTAATTTATGCTAATGGTAAACAACAAGAAGCGGGGGGAATTATCTGGAATTCTGCCGATGGTTGGAATTATGGACGCTTAGACAGTCCCGATGAACCGGAATATAATTATGTGCGTCCCGTGGACTATTGTTCGGGAGCAAGTTTATTAGTTCCTACGGACTTATTTAAGCAATTAGGTGGTTTTTGTCAAGACTTTATCCCCGCGTATTACGAAGATACAGACTTATGTTTTGCCATCCGAGAATTAGGGTATCAAGTTCTCTATCAACCCCAATCTAACGTTATTCACTACGAAGGAATCACCTCGGGAACAGACCTTTCCAGTGGGATTAAACAATATCAAGTTATTAATCAAACTAAGTTTCGAGAAAAATGGTCAAAGGTATTAACTAAACACCTAGATAACGATGCTAATAATGTACCCAAAGCTGCCCGACGTTTACAAGGAAAACCGACAATTTTAGTCATTGATTCCTACGTTCCACTATACGATCGAGAGTCTGGCTGTGTGCGTTTATTAAATATTCTTAAGCTACTGCTCAATTTAGGCTATTCAGTGATTTTCTTTCCCGATAATGGCTATCCTGAACAACCCTATACTTCCGTCCTGCAACAGCTGGGAATTGAAGTTATTTATGGCACAGCGCAAAGATATAATCTAGAAGAAAAATTAATCAAATATTTACCCCTGATCGATGGAGTTTGGTTGTGTCGTCCCGAATTGTGTGATAAGTATATGGATTTAATTCGCTTAAAAACAAAAGCACCAATTATTTATGATACAATTGACCTGCATTTTCTACGTTTAAAACGGCAAAAAGACTATCTCGATCCCAGTTACCAAAATACTAGCTGGAGTTGGCAAACCTATCAGAAATTAGAGTTAAACTATGCTAATCAAGCGGAAGCAACCGTAGTAGTAACCGAAGACGAAAAGCAGGTATTATCCTCTTTAGGAGTGAAAAATGTTTGGGTAATCCCCAATATCCATGAAGAAATTTCCCTGTCAGAAAAAGTTGCCTTTGACCAGCGATCGGGTTTAGTATTTATTGGTAGCTACAATCACCCTCCTAATATTGATGCAGTTAAGTGGTTATGTTTAGAAATTATGCCCTTAGTTTGGGCATCCCGTCCCGATATTACCGTTAATTTATTGGGAAGTAACCTCAAGGATGAAGTGAAGGAATTAGCCAATGATCAAGTGATTGTTACCGGTTATGTTCCCGAAGTGGAACCCTATTTCCAAAAGAGTCGGATTTTTGTCGCACCCCTGCGATTTGGTGCGGGAATGAAGGGTAAAATAGGTCAAAGTCTTTCCCTAGGATTACCGACTATTACCACAAAAATTGGTGCCGAAGGTATGGGATTAATTGACCACCAAGATGTTTTAATTGCCGATACTGCCGAGGAATTTGCCCAAGCGGTAATCGAACTCTATGATAATAGGGAATTGTGGCAAAAACTCGCTGATAATTCCCTAGAAACTATTAAGAGATACCAACCCGCTACCGTGCAAACTAACCTGCAAGCTTTGTTATCGAATCTAGGAATTATTGCTAAAGATAGTTAACAATAATAAAGCTCATTTCTCCCACAGGTCTATTCTATGTCACCGAAATAAACTCTAGAATCAGCAATTTTGCAGAATTAAAAACCTATTGGGAAAGTCGGCGTTGCTGATTTGATAAACGCCAACCTTCTCTAGGAGGAGTTCCTGACTATAATGCGCTCGTTTGCCTCGAAAAAATTGCAAAGAAAAGTTAAAATCTTGCTCACTTTTGTACCTTATATGCTACGCAAAAACTATAGTAATCAGGTAAAAAATCCTCATGCTGGTGGGCGATTTCGTCGAAGATTACGAAGTAATGGTTCCCTTTCAAGCTTTACAAATGGTTGGTCATCGGTGCGTACTGCCGTCCACGATTTTGAAGTATATCAAACCTATAGCGAAAAAATCGGTCATAATTGCGCCATTAACGCCACTTTTGACGAAATTAACTCCGAAAACTACGATGCCCTCCTTATTTGTCCGAAGTAGTACCTTGTAGTTTTGCTGCCAACTAAAAACTAGGGATTTTTTCAACGCAATTTTATCGACTGATTGACGAATTTTCTAAGATAAGCTAGACTGAACCCAGACAAAAATTCAGACAGTGATTAATGAATAGTTATTGTTTTTGCGGTTTAGCTCTCGGCAAAAAGTATCGTTCCTGTGCAGTCAACGTAGCGCGGGATCTGGAAAAATACCATCCTGGTATTCAATATCTGATATTGACTGACGAGCCAAGGGATTTTCAAGATTTAAGTAACGTAATTGCCATTAAACATATTCAGGATAGTATCATGTTTCCCTATAATGACAGGCGTTTTGCTATTGAGAAAGCCTTAGAACGCTACGACATGACTATTCAAATTGATACGGATATTCGATTAATAAAACCCCTAGTGTTTCCTGAACAATTTAATAATCTTGACGGAGTTTTCGGCACAATCAAGAATCTAAAAGCTCATCTAACTCGTTATCAACCCGAAAATATTCCTTATTATGAGAAAGTGGCGCAGAAGTTGGATATAGATTTTGAAAACGCTCCCTATGTTGGGGAATTTATCTTTGCTGTCGGAAAAAATCAGAAAAAAGAACAAGAATTCATTCATTATTGGGGAATAATTGCCAAATATTTAGAAATACACCGCATTCATGGTGCAGATGGTCCAGTAATGGGGTTAGCTGCGGCCAAAGCAGGTTTACCTACTTATTCTAGCGAATGGTCTTACATAATCGAGCATGAATTTGTCGAACATCTTAAGTTTTCCTCTGGTAAAAACAGAATTCAAAAAAGCGCATGGGAAAAGTTAAAGTTTCGTGTGGCCTATCATTATCGCTTAAATAAGCAGAGAATATTAGCATTAAAAGATTTTAACTTTTATTATACTGATTAACGGGACAGTATAAACTTGATAAATTGAGCAACTAGGGCTAAAATTTTCAATTTTTAGATCCGCTGGTTTATCCGTAGCAGTTATCTTAATGGTGAAGTACAAAGTTTTTGTTTTGGGGAGTCAGTCATCGATACTAAATTAGGTCATACTTCATCTTTAAGATAACCGCTGTATCAAGCATTTGTATAGGATCAATTTAGGACAAATTTTGACTTTTTTATTCTATAAACCTCTTGCATAATTAATTTTTGAGGTTTCAAAAACGGCAAAAATAAGGATTAAATGACCTAAAATCTGTAAATAGAGCATTTAATTGCTTATTATTCATTCTTAATTCTCCTGACGACCGGCTACTGACTCCTAACCCTAACAACAATTTTTGATTTTTACAAGAGGTTTTATTAATATGCCAACTTATCCTGATATCTCCAGTCAAGCTTTTAAACATCCCCTAGATCAGCAGGCTGAACAGGCCTTAAGATCGGTTCCAGGGTTTGACTTATTAGCGAAAAGTTTTTCCGAATATCTCTATGAACGTCCCCAACAAATTTTATTAATGGGCAATGATCTAAAAGTCGGTCCGCGTCAATACGCCACTTTATACGGTATCTATCGCCAATGTCTGCGGGATTTAGATATGTCCCCAGAACCGAATCTTTATGTCAGTCAAAATCCTTTAGCTAATGCCTATTCTTTGGGTTCGGAACATCCCTACATCGTCTTTAATACTGCCCTTTTAGATCTCTTAGATGAAGAAGAAATTCGAGTAATTCTTGCCCACGAATTAGGTCATTTAAAATGCGATCATAGTATTTTAATTCAAATGTCTTTTTGGGTGATGGGGGCGGCTAATTTCCTTGGGGACATCACCTTAGGACTAGGAAAAGCCATTACTACCGGTCTAGTTTATGCCTTTTATGAATGGCGCAGAAAAGCCGAATTATCAGCAGACAGAGCGGCTTTATTAGTTACCGATGATTTAAATTTAGTCCTGAGAACTTTAATGAAATGTGCAGGAGGAAGCCAAAAATATCTGCATGAATGCAACTTAGAAGAATTTATTCGTCAAGGGGAAGCCTACCGACAATTAGACCAAGATAACTTAAACCAGATCTATAAATTTCTCATTTATAATGGCGGTAATGGTTCCTTTTTAACCCATCCTTTTTCCGTAGAAAGAGTCCAGTATCTACAGCAATGGTTTAACTCGGAATCCTATCGTCAAATTCGCCAGGGAAATTATGCCAAAACAGGGGTAAAAAGCTCAATTAATGTTGATGCTCATGATAGCGAAAGCGAAAGATTGCAGCGACAAATAGCAGAACTACAGGCAGAAATTGAACGGGCAAAAAGACAAAGAAACCATGAATAATCTATACGAAGGCAGAAGGCAGAAGGCAGAGGGCAGGAGGCAGGAGACAGGATTCAGGAGACAGGATTCAGGAGATTGCCTTTATTTATTCTCCCTTCTCCCCACACCCCACACCCCCCCCCTGCTACGATGTCGGGGGGGGTTGGGGGGGTCACACCCCACACCCCACACCCCACACCCTTTACTGATCACTGAAAATGCGCTCGTCTGTGTTTTGCCGATTTGGTGGGTACAATAGAGATAGGGGAGACCGAGAATAGCAATTCTCCCTAGGATTATCTATACACACTTACCCCCACTCTCTCTTTTTTGTTCTACTGCCCATGCTCCAAGATACCCAATCCATTCGTTACTATCAAAGACTAACCGATGACATGGTGGATCTTTGGCACCGTGGCTCGCGTTTTGATGAGATCCGGCTATACGTTGAAGGCTATTTAGCCTGTTTACGCGATTCTAGTTCCATAGAACCCTATCTGATTCATCGTCTCGAAGAAGAAATATTTCGCTTTCTGCGGGATCCTTCTAATTTTGAATATCTCTCACCCCAAACCCAAACCCAAACTGAAGCAGATTATGGCTATTATTAACCTTTAGTCTTGCCTCATCTCCACAAGCAACTTAAATGCGCGGACAGCTGATCAGGACAGTTGGGGATTTTTACGAGAGATTTACTGAGCTTGACAGGAACGAGATTGGGTCATCTGTAGGACAATAGTATCGATCGCTTTCACTAGGGACTGTCCAGAAACCCGTTGATTATTAACGATAATGCTAAATAACATCGGTTCTTGGTGGGGGTTTTCTAGATAACCCGATAAAGCCCGCACACCGGTAAGAGTGCCGGTTTTAGCGTAAACTGTGCCAGTAGCGGCCGTCTGACGCATTCGGTTTCTCAGGGTGCCACTAATTCCCGCTACTGGTAAGGAAGCATAGAAAGTGTCGCGATTAGGAGAATAATACATCACCCGCAAAATTTCCACGATCGAGCGGGGAGTAGCATTATTACGGCGGGATAATCCTGAACCATCGGCTAAACGAAAACCACTGGGATTGATGCCCAATTGTGCCAAGATGGCAGTAACACTTTTAGAACCGCCGATAAAGCGAAAAAGAGTTTCAGCGTAGAAATTATTACTTCTCTGATTAGTGATATTCACCCAATCGCGCAGGGATTTCTTCTGAATTGTCGTTTCCGGGTTCATCACCTGTAAAGCGGCAGCCGTGGTAAATAACTTTGTATTAGAAGCAGGGATAAAATAGCGATCGGCGTTATGACTATAAATAACCGTTTGGCGATCGATAGATTCGATTAATATACCCCACTGATTGGGAGCTTGACCGATAATTTTATCGATATTTGCCCCAATCAATTGAGTACAGGTATTATTATTGGTGTTATTGTTTTCTGGCGGGGGAACGTATAATTCTATGGATTCGTTCGACGAGGAAGGAGCGGGATAAACAGACAGATTAACTTGAGCGATGCTAGGGTAAGCCAAGGCGATAGTGGCTACACTGGCCACTGTCAGCGAATTGAGGCTATTGAGGATTTGTTTCATGCTGTGTTTGTCTAAGAGTCTGGTTTCCTTAAGCGTTCGCACTATTGTACCAGTTGCTGCTCAAGTGTCAAAGTTACCTGTCTAACAGATTTTAGCGGCTAATTTTCGGCAATGCCAGAGAAGAAAGCTGGCAATAGCCCGGAACTGCACTGATACCCCTTCTCAAGACCAGTTGGAATTTTTCTGGGTTCCAAAACCGGGCTATTTTGATACCGTTGACATTGCTGGTGACAATTTGGGGATAATAAAAGCAAAGTGTAGGAAGAGGGATATCAGACCCATGTATTCTGTCTCAGATGACTCCAAAACAATGACGAATACCAGCTGTGAAACTGTGCTAGAGACGTTAAACTTACAAAAAACTTATCGGACGGGATTCTGGTTAAATAAAAAAATCGAATCCTTGAAAAACTGTACTTTAATTGTCCATGAGGGCGAAACCTTTGGATTATTAGGTCCGAACGGGGCCGGCAAAACCACGCTCTTAAAAACCCTTTTGGGGATTGTCCGACCCACTTCCGGACGGGCCTTGATTCTCGGTCAACCAATTGGCGATCGCTCGGTCAGACAACGCATCGGCTATCTTCCCGAAAATGCCTACTACTACGACTATCTTACCGGCTGGGAATTCCTACAATTAATCGGCGGCATTTTTAAGATCCCCTCTTTTCTGCAGAAAAAACGCATTCCTGAATTATTGGATTTAGTGGGATTAGACCGCAAAACTGCCCAGAAAAAGCAATTGCGTCAGTATTCTAAGGGAATGATGCAACGGATTGGTATAGCTCAAGCATTAATCAATGATCCCGAATTAGTCTTTTTCGATGAACCGATGTCGGGACTGGACCCTATCGGTCGCTATCAGGTGCGAGAAATTATTCAATCCCTCAAACAAAGGGGGAAAACCATCTTTTTTAACTCTCATATTCTCTCCGATGTGGAACAAATTTGCGATCGCATTGCCCTGTTAGCTCGGGGAGAATTACTTTGTGTCGGTTCCCTCGACCAAATTCTCGGTCGTGCTGATGTCTATCAGGTGATTGTTCAAGGTGGTAGGGAGGAGCAACTACAGCAATGGCTCCTCGGTTTGCATTGGCGCGATAATTGTTGGCACGGACAATTACAGGGAGAACCCGATGCTTTTCTGGCTGCCCTGTCTAGTATAGATGCTCGCTTGATCAGTCTTAATTTAGCTCGTGCTTCCCTAGAAGAATTTTTTATCGACCAATTACGTCAGCGCGGTATTGCCTCTAGTCAATAGGCACTCTCAGAGCAAATCCGTTTTTAATAGTAGCCAAGAAACATCCTCTCAGATTTGGTCAGGATTAATGCCCAATTCCCGCAGTTTATTGGCTAATCTTTCCGCTCGTTGTTTTTCCTCGTTATAGCTGGTGAAAGCTTGTCCATCGGGATAAAAAAGCAACATTTCTGGTTCCCCCAACTGAAAACGTATTCCTAAACGGGGACTAACCCAATTATCGAGAGTTTCCAGAATTTCTAGCTGATTTTCGCCTCTTATCCCACCACTAGCATCATTTTTATGGGGATCATAAAGATAATACTCCTCGACCCCATAACGGTCATAAAATAGCTGTTTTTTGGCCATTTCCGTGAGGGTGTTACCCGGAGAGAGGATTTCAAAAACCACCTGGGGACTAATGTTATTTTCTAGCCATTGTCGATAGGAACCTCTTTCCCCTTTTGGTCTCCCAAAAACCACCATGATATCTGGCGCTTGACGCAGTTTATTATCATTTTCCACGGGATACCAAAGTAAATCCCCCGCAACAAAGACATCAGACTGCTGGCGAAATAGCCAGTCTAAATTAGTTTTAATTGTTGTGATCCAACGAAATTGTAGGGTATTATCGGCCATGGGTTGACTATCGCTATCGGGGTAGATAATTTCAGTGACGTTAGTTTTATCTAGTTGTGAAACCATAAGACTAAGTTAAAAGTGAAAAATATAATTCTATAATAGCGGGCATTTGTATTATATAGCAATTCGTCGGCTGGGTTAGCAATGCGTAACCCACCGCCAGGATCCTAGACAGTGCCAAATTGCTGTGTTAGAGTAATAAATACTAGGAATAATCGGTAAATCTTCCTATACTAGCCCCTATGCAAGCATCGGTAGTTACTCTTCAAGAAATTATTCAAGGCAACACACAATATATAATTCCACTATTTCAGCGCACTTATAGTTGGAAAAAGAAAGATTGGGAAGATTTATGGGATGACATAAGCTATTTATACGGTCAAGAAAACCCTCGTCCCCATTTTATGGGTTCGATAGTTAAAACTCAAGTTTCGCCTAACTCCGGCGTGGTCAATAAATATCTGCTAATTGATGGACAGCAACGTTTAACGACTATTTTTCTGCTCTTTGCTGCTTTGCGAGATGTAGCGAAAGACCAACAAGAACAGGATTTAAGCGCAGAAATTGACAAAACATTTCTTGTTAATCCCTTTAAAAAAGGTTCTGATTACTTTAAAATTCAACCTACTCAGTTAGACCTAGAATATTTTCAGTCTGTGATCCGTGGCAAAATCATCGACAAAGAAAATACCATATCCCAGTGTTATTTCTTTTTTAAAAGAAAGATTAATGAACAATCATCTTCGTTAGCTAAACTAACAGAAGTTATCTGTAATCACTTATCTTTGGTCAATATAACTCTTGGTAATGACGACGATCCTTACCTAGTATTTGAAAGTTTGAATGCCACGGGGCAGCCTTTAACTGAGGCCGATTTAATTCGTAATCATTTATTTATGAACGTTCGTCAAGAGGAGCAACAGACACTATATGACAGATACTGGCTGCCGATGCAGGAAAAATTAGGAGATAATTTAACAGAATTTATCCGTCACTATTTATCAAAAAGTGGGGCAGAAATTAGAAATAACGAAATTTATTCTGCCTTTAAAAATAAACTAGCTGATAATAATCCTGCTCTCTATATAGAGGACTTATATACATTTTCTATGTATTATGCCAAACTAATCACTCCCACCCTTGAAACTAATTCTAGTATTCGTAAATATCTTGATTCTTTTCAGCGTCTAGAGGTCTCTACTATCTATCCATTTCTTTTAAATTGTTATGATGACTGGGGAAATAGCAAATTATCTGAAAAGGACTTTATAGAGGTTTTAAAAACCCTTGAAAACTTTCTTGTCCGTCGTTTTGTTTGTGGTATCCAGACTCGCGGACTTAATAAAACTTTTGCTTTACTATATTCCCAAGTTCAGAAAGATGCTGCTTTAAACTCTGAACCTTTTATTAAAAGATTAAAAATCTCTCTTCAAAAGAAAGACTACTCAAAAGATAATGATTTTAAAGAAAAGTTAATCACCATCAAACTATACGGAGGAAATCGCAGCGAAAAAGCGAAAATTATTCTCGGTGCGATCGAAGAATCTTTTGGTCATCGAGAAACTGTAGATTTAAGTGATTCTCGCCTGACTATTGAACATATTATGCCGCAAAAATTAAATGATAAGTGGAGGGATTATTTAGGAACAGATGCAGATATTACCCATCAACTTCTTGTGCATACTTTAGGTAATTTAACCCTGACGGCTTATAATGGAGAACTGGCGGATAAAGATTTTTCTCACAAGAAAGAAGAACTCCATAAAAGCCATCTCGAAATCAATAAATACTTTGATAGTATTAACTCATGGCAAAAAGAAGATATCGAACAACGTGCCGAATATTTAGCCGAGCGTGTTATAAAAATTTGGAGTTATTTTGGCGATGATTCGCTGCCAGTCAATGAAACTGCATCTGTCAAGGATACAAAACCCAAAAAACTAATTATTCGTGGTAAACAACAAACAGTAAAAACTTGGAAAGATGTACTAATTTGTACCCTGAATACTCTCTATGATCTAGACCCTGAAAAGTTTCAAGAGATTGTGCTAGAGTTTCCTCGCTTTTTATCGAAAGATGACACAAAATTTCGCCGACCTCAAAAACTTGAAAATAATGTTTTTATAGTAGAAACTAATTTTTCCGCCAAAGATATCTACTATTTTTGTGTAAAAGTAGTAGAAACTATGGGATTATCCTCAGAGGATTGGTCAGTCGAGAGAGAACCTAAATAACCACTCCACCATCTCTTGACAAATAGGATAACTTGTGCATTACTATATCTCGCTCCATCCTGATATTTTTCTGAAGCTAGAAGGGTATAGTAATAGAGATTCCGATTACCGCTTATTGAGATAAATCTATTATGATTATTTACTTTATTCATGGAGTGGCAACAAGAGACGCTAGTTAGGGCAATAAATTAATCAAACTAATTGAAGAAGAATGTAAACGCAAAAATATGAGTCAATCCCCCCGTATTCTAGCACTCGATTTTGATGGTGTTCTTTGTGATGGCATGATCGAGTATTTTCAGATTAGCAAACGCACCTATGAAACCCTTTGGCCGGAAATAATTCCCGAGGATTTTTTCCCGAGGTTTTCGCAACTTCGTCCCGTTATCGAAACCGGTTGGGAAATGCCTTTACTGTTGCGATCGCTCGTTCTCGGTATTCCCGACGAGGAAGCTTTAAATAATTGGCCGTCAATTGCTCAAAATCTGCTAGAAAGGGAGAAAATAGCGAAAAAAGTTCTCTCAAATGCTCTCGATGGTCTTCGGGATCGATGGATTGAGTCGGATCTAGAGTCTTGGTTAGCTTTACATCAATTTTATCAACCCGCGATCGATCGCCTCGCCTCTCTTTTAGACTCGGATTTTTTGGTTTATATTATAACTACAAAAGAAAGTCGTTTTGTCAAGCAATTGTTACAAAAAGTAGCAATTAATTTTCCAGAAGCGAGATTAATTGGCAAGGAAATCAAACAGCCAAAATACCTGACTATTCAGCAAATACTGGCTAATTTACCCGAATCTCCCGCTAATTTGTGGTTTGTCGAGGATCGTCTCGATGCGTTGGAATTAGTGGAGCAACAAGCAGATTTAAACGATGTGGGCTTATATTTAGCCGATTGGGGATATAATACGGCTCAAATGCGCCAAAAAGTTGCTCAAGATACCCGTATTAAGCTTTTATCCCTATCTCAATTTGCGGCAGACTTTACCCACTGGTAGAGTCAGTGATGGGGAATATTAAGGTAAACTATCTAACTTATCGTCGTCTAACCCACCCGACATTATCTGTTATAATAAAAAGCGTAGTCGTTATGAGTTGCATTTACGGTTATGACTGTCGAGAATTTAGTCATTATTGGTTCGGGACCGGCGGGATATACGGCGGCGATTTATGCGGCGCGTGCGAACTTAAAACCCTTGATGTTTGAGGGTTTCCAAGCGGGAGGCATTCCGGGGGGACAATTGATGACCACCACAGAAGTAGAAAATTTCCCCGGTTTTCCCGAAGGAATCACCGGTCCGAAGCTGATGGAAAGAATGAAGGAACAGGCCGAAAGATGGGGGACCCAATGCTATACCGAAGATGTTATCTCGGTGGATTTAAGTCAGCGTCCTTTTACCATTCGTTCCACGGACCGGGAAGTGAAGGCCAATAGTATTATTATCGCCACGGGAGCCACTGCCAAACGCTTAGGATTACCCAGCGAGGCCCAATTCTGGAGTAACGGCATTTCCGCTTGTGCTATCTGTGACGGTGCTACACCGATATTTAGAGAGGAAAACCTGGCTGTCATTGGTGGCGGTGACTCCGCAGCCGAAGAAGCCGTATATTTAACTAAATACGGCTCTCACGTCCATTTATTGATACGCGGGGAAGCGATGCGTGCCTCGAAAGCAATGCAGGACCGGGTGTTAAATAATCCGAAAGTTACCGTTCATTTTCACACCCAGGCGGTGGATGTGTTCGGTACAGGCAGTAAAATGGCAGGACTACGCATTAAAAACTCGCAAACGGGAGAAATCAGGGAATTAGCCGTTAGAGGGTTATTTTATGCCGTCGGTCACACTCCCAATACTTCCCTATTCCAAGGACAACTAGAATTAGACGAGGTGGGTTATGTAAAAGTCAAACCGGGGACTGTTGCTACCAGCGTCGAGGGAGTTTTTGCCGCAGGAGACGTGCAGGACCATGAATACCGTCAGGCCATCACTGCCGCAGGTACGGGGTGTATGGCGGCGTTATTGGCAGAAAGATGGTTATCGGAGCATAATTTAATCCAAGAATACCGTCAATCAGCCACTTCTGAACATTACGAGACAAAAACCGTTAGCGAAACCCCGGCCGATACGGAGGAGACTTTTGATATTGACAAAACCCGTCACGTTGGGGGTTATGCTTTGCGGAAATTATTCCATGATGGCGATCGCTTGTTAATGGTAAAATATGTTTCTCCCACCTGTGGCCCCTGTAAAACCCTGAAACCGATTTTAGATAAAGTGGTCGATGAGTACGATGGCAAAATTTATTTTGTGGAAATTGACATCGAAGCTGACCCGGAAATTGCCAAAATGGGTCAAGTAACTGGGACCCCCACGGTACAATTCTTTAAGGAGCGGGAATTAGTAAAAGAAATGCGCGGAGTCAAACAAAAAAGCGATTTTCGTCAAGTAATTGAGAGTTATCAATAATCAGTTATCAGTTAGCAGTTATCAGTTAGCAGTTAGCAGTTAGCAGTTATCAGTTAGCAGTTAGCAGTTAGCAGATGTGAGTTTTCAGTTAGCAGATTGGAGTTTTCAGTTAGCAGTATGTGTTATAGCGGTTTTCAGTCTAATAAGGTATAGTAAATCCCTTGATAGATAGGCGTTTCAGCGTTTCAATCGGGACTCACTTCTGTGAAAACCGCTATAAGTGAGCAGTATTAAATAGCAGTTTCTTGCCATCTTTTCACTGTTTACCGATCACTGTTTACTGATTACTGATTACTGTTTACTGATCACTGTTGACTGATCACTGTTTACTGATTACTGCTCACTGAAATAACACCTCCACTGCCATCTCCTCAAGCTTGAAAACCTCAATATCATTGATTTAAAGCATCTTTAAGAGCCGTGCGAGCGGCCAGATGATTGCGAGTCGAGGTGAGAATTTCCGATTCTCGTTGCAGACGACTGACTGTATCGAGCATTTCTAATAAAGCTTGTTGTTCCCCGGCCACACCGTAGAGATTACCCGCCACCCAGTAGGATAATTCCAGGGGAAGACTGGGCAAATCGTCGGGGAGTTCAATTTTTTGAGCGGTTAATTTGGCTGATAGATGAACCACATCCCGCAGCAGTCGATCCACTTCTTTGGCCAGAGGTCGCAGATCCTGGGTGGTGGGGACATCTTCAATCCACTCCACTAAACCGACGCGATAGGGTTTTTCCCGGACGTATTCTAGGACACGGAAGCGCTGTTGACCGATGGTGAGAATTTTTAACCGATCATCCGGAAGACGTTGACAACGGACAACTTCCGCACAACTGCCCACTTTAGCGATTTCTCCCGTGGCCGGATCTACCATTAAGACCCCAAAACGACGATCTTCTTCCAATATCGTATTCATCATAATCCGATAGCGAAACTCGAAGATGTGCAGGGGCAGAGGACGACCCGGAAATAAAACAACTTCGGGTAGGGGAAAGAGAGGTAATTCTCTAACGGCAATGGAAGAAGTGGCCATAGGTTTAGTCAAAAAAAACCGATCTTCTCTTATTTTTACACAATCCCCCCTGAACCGCTAGGCAAGGTCAATAGACGGGAGGCAGCCTTGAATCAGTCAACAGTTATCAGCTTCTGAAGGCAAAAGGCAAAAGGCAAAAGGCAAAAGAAAGAATCTGGCAATTCTCTTACCTAAAAAGAAGGTTAGAAACTAAGCACATCAAAGCTTTTGGCTTAACCAATTAGGTCTTAGATTCGGCCCTTGTTATCAGTTATCAGTTTTCAGATGTGAGTTTTCAGTTCACTGATTACTGTTTACTGTTCACTGTTCACTGTTCACTGAAAATACTTCCCTCACTGCTCGCCTAGCGATCGCTAGATGAGAAAATTGCTGATTTTGTCATCTAGATTGCAGCCTGAGCGGAAACCTCTGGGTAATCTATGAGTAGAGATACTCAAACCTACCCTTCATCGGTGCGTTCCTGAGAGGGATATTTTTTTTCTCATAAACTTTACAATATTTAATAATTGTTGTAATATTAGTTAAATAAACAAGGTTGTCACTACTCGCCATTTATGCCCATAGAATCTATATATAGCCCAAAAAAGGACTATAGAGGCAATTAAATCTTCAATTAGATTTCTCTCTATCCTTGAGTAATCACTTACTTATCTCTTTACAAAACTAAAAAAAACCTGATAGCATCTCCTTAACTGCCTCTGGGGAAGCAATCTGAAAAACGCCATCAATCCCTGAATATCAACCCTCAACCGACGCGCACTCATGAAAACCTCGAAAAACCCCACCGATCCAGTTCGCGCCTATCTCAGAGAAATTGGCCGAGTTCCCCTTCTCAGTCATGAAGAAGAAATTCTCTATGCGAAACAGGTACAAAGATTAATTTTTCTGGAAAAAATCAAAGAATCCCTAAGCACTAAACTCGGCAGGGAACCCAGCGATCGCCAGTGGTCAGAAGCGGCGGAAATTAGTGAAGAACAACTACGTCGAGAATTAGGGGCGGGGGATTTCGCCAAACGCAAGATGGTAGAAGCGAACCTGCGTCTAGTGGTTTCCGTCGCCAAAAAATACCTAAAACGCAATCTCGATCTCTTGGACCTGATCCAAGAGGGAACCATTGGGATGCAAAGAGGTGTGGAAAAATTCGATCCCACCAAAGGCTATCGATTTTCCACCTATGCCTATTGGTGGATTCGCCAAGCCATCACCCGGGCGATCGCAGAAAAAAGTCGCACCATCCGTCTGCCTATCCACATCACCGAAAAACTGAATAAAATCAAAAAAGCCCAGCGTCAACTAGCTCAAGATAAAGGTCGCGCTGCCACCATTGCCGAATTAGCCGAGGAATTAGACCTAACTCCCAAACAGGTGCGAGACTACTTGGAAAGGGCCCGTCAACCCCTTTCCCTTGACTTAAAGGTGGGGGACAATCAAGACACGGAATTAGGGGAACTCTTGGAAGATAAGGGACTTTCCCCCGAAGATTACACTGCCTATTCTTCCCTCCAGGTGGACTTAGAAAAACTGATGGCAGACCTCACCCCTCAACAAAAAGAAGTGATTTCTCTGCGTTTTGGTTTAGATAATGGGCAGCCCCTCACCTTAGCGAAAATAGGAGTTCGACTCAATATCAGTCGTGAACGCGTCCGTCAGATCGAACGAGAAGCGATCGCTAAATTAAGAAAACGCAAGGGCAACATCAGAGAATATCTAGCTAGTTAAGCCAGAGATAACTTAGAATTTGGGTCAAATTGATCGTCTGGATCACAGCGAGAAAAATGACCCACTTCTAGATTCATCGGCCACTTTTCTCGGCTATTTCTCTACTTCTTCAAGATATTTTTTCAACAGGAGAGCTAATTTTTCTTTAGTGGCGACGGGAACAGAATCTAGACGGGTAAGAATAGCGTATTTAAGGGCAGAATGAGCGGCAGAAACGGGAGGATTAGCTGCTAGACGGCGCACCGTTTCTTGGATGACTTTTTGGGCATTAATAGCGTTATGGTGTAGATTTTCGATCACCATTTCTACCGTGACATGATCGTGATCGGGATGCCAACAATCGTAATCGGTAACTAGAGCTAAGGTAGCGTAGGCAATTTCCGCTTCTCGGGCTAATTTAGCCTCGGTTAAATTGGTCATACCGATCACGGTTGCGCCCCAACTTCTATAGAGATTTGATTCCGCTTTAGTAGAAAAAGCCGGCCCCTCCATACAGATGTATGTACCGCCCCGATGCAAGGTAACTTCCGGTAGGTTTAAACTAGCGACGGCATCCCCTAAAATGTTGGCTAATTGGGGACAAATGGGATCACCAAAGGCAACGTGAGCAACAATTCCTTCCCCAAAAAAAGTCGCTATTCTCTCTTTAGTTCTGTCAATAAATTGATCGGGAATGACTAAATCTAGGGGTTTAACTTCGGCTTTTAGGGAACCAACGGCCGAAGCGGAAATAATATATTCAACCCCTAATTGTTTGAGAGCATGAATATTAGCTCGAAAGGGTAATTCGGTCGGTAAAAAATGGTGACTTCTGCCATGACGCGCTAAAAAGGCCACTTCTGTTCCCTCTAAAGTACCGAGAATTAAAGCATCGGAAGGAGAACCAAAAGGAGTATCGAGGGATACTTCCCGCACATCCTTGAGGGCATCCATTTTATACAAACCACTGCCGCCAATAATGCCAATTTTTACCGTCGTCATAGTCTTGGAAAGAATTAGTTATCGTTGCCTTGATGTTACCACAATTGAGCGATCAAACTGTGATAATTTTTCCGTCAAAGCCCTACTTTTTCTTTTTCTTGCCCTTGAGAGAACCATTAATTAAACCATTAAAGCCATAAATTTCTTCAGTTCCCGCGATGGCAACTAATTCCACCTCTTTCGTGTCTCCCGGTTCAAATCGAACTGATGTACCTGCGGGAATATTCAGATGGGTTCCTTTGGTTAATTCGCGCTGGAACTCCAGGGCCTGATTAACTTCATAAAAATGATAGTGGGAACCCACTTGAATGGGTCGATCGCCTGTATTAGCCACAGAAATACGCAGGGTGTCGCGACCGACATTAATCTCGATCGCCCCGGATGGTGTGATAATTTCTCCCGGAATCATAAGTGTTAAAAATCTCCTGTTAGTGAATGGGATTGTGAACGGTAACTAATTTAGTACCATCGGGAAAAGTCGCTTCGATCTGCACTTCCGTAATCATTTCCGGGATGCCTTCCATTACCTCCTCGCGAGTTAATAAAGTCGTGCCGTAACTCATCAATTCAGCGACGCTACGACCTTCCCTAGCACCTTCGAGGATGGCGGCACTAATATAGGCGATCGCTTCGGGATAATTTAACTTAATACCGCGGTTTTTGCGTCTTTCGGCGAGCAGTGCCGCCGTGAAAATGAGTAATTTATCTTTTTCTTGGGGCGAAAGTTGCATAGATAGGCCTTTTTTGACACAGATGCTAGAGTTATTGTAGTTCTTGGCCGGTTGGTTGTGGCGATCGAGTTGTGAAAATTTATGTACTTAGCCAGCATTATTGATGAAGATTGGGGAAAATACTCAAAAACCTTGCTAGGAAAGGGCGTTGTCAGATCAGAATCGGAAAGATGCCATGCAATCCTTGCTACCCTTCGACGTAGCTCAGGGCAAGCCCTTCGACCCCTTCGACTTGGCTCAGGGCAAGTTGGCTCAGGGCAAGTCAAAGTAATTTCAGTTCCGGGCTGATTCGCAGCATCTTTCAATTTAACAACACCTATTGTAGGGCTAATTCATGAATTGGCCCCACACCTATTACCTAGTAGGGATAATTCATGAATTATCCCTACACCTATTACCTAGCTATATTCCACTAGCCCAGATTCCCTTGGTTTTATCTAATCAGGTTTCAAAATCCGCTTCTGTCCTTTCATCCTCAACCACTTGAATGTTAATGGCTAACTTTGTTGCTGCTTCAAAGGGTAAGTTAGAGAGGATAATCTTTTGAGAATTTCAATAGTTAAATAGGTTTGATAGGTATTCATAATTATTGATAAGCAGAAACTGTTGATTTAGGATAGAAAAGACAATTATAATACTTTTTGATAGCCGATAACTGTTTCATTTTCATTGTCCTTAACAAAATTTAACACTACCTCAATTTTCTCAAAAAAATCGACCCGCCCTTAGTAGATCGTAGGTTGGGCTGAACGATAGTGAAACCCAACACTTTTAAATAATTGGGTTGGGTTTCGTTCCTCAAACCAGCCTACTTATTGCTAAATTTGTTGGTGTAATTTCGGGTGTGGCTGTGACAGAAAACTATCAGAAAAAGGTTTTTCTGGCTTTTCCCCGCGCTCGGCACAAAAAGCTAGGTAATCTTCCACTGAATCAGCAAAAGCTTGCTGCAATTCCGCTACACTCTCTCCCTGAAAAGTGATAACATCTCGGACGTTGGCCACCTCACCGTAAAAGATACCCGCCTCGTCATCAAAAGAAACTACTGCTTCGTAACCTTTATACTTCATCGTTTTCCACTCCTGCCTCGCTTAAAAAGCGCCTCACTGATACTACAGCCCCCTTGTCCGTTTCCCGACGAGGATGGGGGCGATGGAAGACGGCTTTAACTCCCTTAAGGGCTACCCACACCCGCAACCTCCTACCTTCGGATATTTCTGCTCCCAGTGCCTCCAGCAGCGATTCGATATCCGTCCAGACAACATCTGACCGGACGGGCTGCTCGAAGATTTGGTCGAGAATTTTTCGCTGTTTTTTCGAGAGTGCCATTGTAGTATCATAACTTAATAAGCTGCCGTGCATCTAAAGGACATATTATTGAAATCAAAAAAACACCTAGTTTGATTTTGGATTTCGCTTGTTTCAATCTAACTGTTAACTGTTCACTGTTAACTGAATAGTGGGAGGTTTTCAACACAAATTTTATGGTAAAATGATTAGGGATAATTGGTCAAAACTGTATGAGGATTTAAGCCTGTGATCATCAAAGAGTTAGAAGAGCAACTTCTTGCCCTCAAACCTAGCGAAAAAGTGCAGGTAATCCAGTTACTCGCTCAAAGTCTTGGTGGTAATTGGCAGGGAATTGAGAAAACCCCTAAAGTTTGCGGCGGACAAGCCTGCATTGCCAATACAAGAATTCCAGTTTGGGTGTTAGTAGAAGCTCGTCGTCTTGGTTATAGTGATGCTGATTTATTAACAAGTTATCCAACTATTAGAGCTACGGATTTAGCCAATGCTTGGGTATATGCGGCGGCTCATGAAGATGAGATTGATTTACTCATTGAGCAGAATCAGGCAGTTTAGGGGATGGCACGTTTTTATGCAGATGAGCAGTTTCCTTTGCCGGTTGTGGAATTGTTGAGAAATTTGGGGCATGATGTTTTGACGGTGCAAGAAGCGGGAAACGCTAATCAACGGATACCTGACGAGCAGGTGTTGGCGTTTGCTGTAAGTCAAGAGCGAGCCATTTTGACGATCAATAGAATTGATTTTATCCGTTTGCATCGTCGTGATGATCAGCATTTCGGGATTGTGGTTTGTACGAATAATCGTAATTGGCAACAGTTTACAGCACAGGTTGATGAGGCGGTAAGGGGAGAGGAATCGTTACAGGGAAAGTTGATTCGGGTGGTACGTCCCTCTGTTTAAGTTAGCGATCGCCGTCAAAAATTTGGTAGAATGTAGAATGTCTTATACTAAATCTGGTTATTAAAGACTGATTATTTATTCCCCTTTTTGCATGAGTGCATGAGTAGAAAACGGGTTTCTCGGAGAAACCCGTTTTCTGTGCGTTACTCAACGGATTTAGTATTAGTGGGACTTAGACAAAAAACAAATCGAGAAAAGCCTCAACCCCAATCCCTGCTTGGGATTTACTTCGAGAAGCCCAAAATCGCTGAAACCCAGATAGATCAAGGAAAATCATAAATCGAGGTTAACCCTTTGTCCCGTAATGGTTTGAGCCTTTTTTGCTGCCCGAAAATGCCTAAGTCCCATTAGCACAGCGTCACCCATCGCAATTTAGATTAAACTGCTTTCAAAAAGGCAAAAGCTGCCTGGGACGCACCCTAGAAAATCTCAAAAAAAAATCGACCCGCCTTGTTTCAGTTATCAGTTATCAGTTATCAGTTAACAGTGGGGAAAACTGATAACTGTTAACTGTTAACTGATTAGGGGGGGGACGCACACCACCCGAAAACCGACGTAGTAGTAGTAGTCGCGGCGGAAGTAGGTGAAGTCGTAAGCGGAACGGCAGTAATTTGGAAAGTCGTACCAAGAACCGCCCCGCAGTATGTGATAATCATTATCATTTGTCAGCCAAGCACTGCCATCCTTTGGCGCTCCGATATAGTTATTGTGCCAATTGTCTTCGCACCATTCCCAAACATTGCCACTCATATCATACAGTCCCCAAGCATTGGGCCTTTTCTGGCCCACAGGATGAGTTTTACCCCCAGAATTTCCGTCATACCAAGCGTAATCTTCTAACTGATTAGCATCATCACCGAAATAAAAGCGAGTAGTAGTCCCCGCACGACAGGCATATTCCCATTCCGCTTCTGTGGGTAGGGCTGTTTCATTCTCCCATGAGAATATCAAAAGTAAAAGCGATCACTGTCAGGTAAAATGAGAAGTGAACGCGAACTTTTGAAACATATGTTGAGCTTAATAGAAAAACTAAAACAAGTCAAGGACTTTCGGAAAGATCAAGGAAAAAGACACCCTTTATGGATAGTATTAGTAGTAATAATACTGGGAACAATGCTAGGATACTCAGGTTATAGAGAGCTAGG
>NZ_JACJQV010000169.1 GCF_014696875.1 Microcystis wesenbergii FACHB-1317
TAATGCCCATTCATTAAACATTTTTAACAAACTCTGCCAGTCAACTCCCATCATTACCCTTCTAATTGTTGAATAGGATGGGACTCTTTCTGGAATTATGTTAAATTCTTGACTGAGCCTGTGCCGATTATTTTTAGCAAACTCTCCTAGCTCTCTATAACCTGAGTATCCTAGCATTGTTCCCAGTATTATTACTACTAATACTATCCATAAAGGGTGTCTTTTTCCTTGATCTTTCCGAAAGTCCTTGACTTGTTTCAGTTTTTCTATTAAGCTCAACATATCTTTCAAAAGTTCGCGTTCACTTCTCATTTTACCTGACAGTGATCGCTTTTACTTTTGATATTCTGATGGGAGAATGAAACAGCCCTAGGACTAGCGGGGGGTTGACCTTCGGCGGGGGGTTGACCTTCGGCGGGGGGGGGCGGTGCTAATTTCGCCAATTCTTCAGCACTGAGAGGAATAATCACGTTGAGAAGAAAGGTGGTAGTAACGGGTTGATCGCCTTGGGGAACGATAGTGGCTTGATTTTTGCCGGTACTAACCACTTTGACCACCGAACCGCCTTCGGGCATTTGAGTATTGAGACTATTCAGCAAAATGAGCGGCTGTAATCTTTCTAAATCCCGAATAACCTCTTGGCTGTTAGCATAGTTCCCTTCGATCTTGACGTTAAAAGTTTGACGTTTGAGCTTGTTATTAACTGCGCTACCGAGGGAACTATCGGAGACCACCACTGGTTCTAGTGCTTGGGGTTGGAAACTAATCAGCTTAACATTGCGAGACTTAAATATATTGCTAATATCTAAGAGAATTGTGCTTAAGTTCTTTTCTTGAGCAAAAAGCGCCAGAATTTGCTGTTTAGTTGCCTCTTTTTGTTGCAACTGACTCTCGATTTTTTGGAATTTCGTGGCACCGAGACCGCTTGTTTGTTGATCTACCTGTTGTTGTTTGCTATCTTTATCGATTTGCAGTCGCTGCAAGTCAGTATAAGCGGGTATCACCCAGTTAAACAGCAGATAGAGGGAGCCAAGTAAACCTACCACACCGGCGGTGATGCCACTATTGCGGGGAGTAAAAGTTATCCCGAAAGCGGTGGGATACTGGTCAAGTTCCTCTAATTCCCTGTCCTCATTGGCAATGTATTCTTTAGTAAAGGTCATGGTTGAATGGCTCCTTGGCGTTTGAGGGTATTAATCCTGGTGATAACTCCGATCGCTCCATTCCGGGCAAGATTGGGCAGTTGTTCAATAGCGGGAGTATCACTTAATTGGGCGGTGATCACAAATTGAACCGCTGGGGGGAAAGTGACATTAGTATTCTTGTACTCGTTAGCCACCTGTACGGGCAAATCGGCCAGGGCAGCACTTTCGATCACCGTTTTCTTACCCTGTAAAAAAGGCGAAGCTTGTAGGGTTAAGAGATAATCATTGACTGCTTCGTAACTACTGGCAAAACCACTAATTTTTAACCGAGTAGCCGGATTCGGTTGCCCTTGATCCGGGTTGGCGGGAACATCCACCTGTTGCAGACTGGTTAGCTGGACATTAGGGGGAGTTTGTTGGCGAATTTCTTGGAGAATGGCTGACCAAGGCCTAATCTGATTGAATACAGTTACCAGAGCTTGATTTTCTGCTTCTACCGCCGTTAATTGCGCTTTTAAATCCTCTATTTTTTTACTTTGGCCTTGCAGTTGACCTAATTTCCCGTCCAGTGTCTGAATTGTGGCCTGAGTTGCGCTGGTTTGCCAACCGACGATTAAACCGAGTAATCCCGTCAGGGCCAATAATCCGGCCCCCACTCCCACACCGATCAACAGGGGTTTTTGTTCCCTCAGGTTAATAGCGGTGGGCATCTTGTCCGCGGTGGTTTCTTGGCCCGTTTGCTGAAGATGGCGATCCTTGAGAAAATTAACGTCAAGACTATACATAATTTTTGTCTATACCTCCCGTAATCCTAAACCGAGAACTGTTCCTAACCCCGGTCTTCGGGTATTGGGAATCTCTTGATTGATATCTAAGTTCAGCGCTGCGATCGGATCGATTGCCATGGTGGGGAGGCTGAGATGTCGGGTAAAATACTCGTCTAGTTGTGCTATTCCCCCCCCGGGACCTGCTAAAAGTAACTGGACGATTTCCAGTTGCTCACTTTGGTTAACATAGAAGTTAATCGATCGCCGCAATTCATCGGTTAATTCTCCTAAAACCCGCATCAGTGCCATTATCCCAGCGTTAGTAGAGACTTGCGCGGTGCCAGTATTGGTGCTAAGACTATCAAAGCCAGTAATCGGGATTGTCATCCCCAAAAGAATCTCAGGACTGCGAGAGGTGGGCAAATTCAGCGCCCTGGCCAGGGCATTTTGTAGCTGGAAAGTACCGATGGGGACAGTGCGAGAAAATTGGGGAACTCCATCCACCACGATGGCAATTTCCGTGTTATCAAATTCTATATCGACAATCACAACGGCTTCATTGGAACTAAATTGTCGCAACTGTTCGCGAATTGTCCGAATTAGGGCAAAACTATTAATTTCTAGCACATCTACCTGTAATCCTGCCTGTTGGAAGGTTGACCTATAGGCATCGGTGATTTCCTGACGAGTGGCAACTAATAAGACTTGTACCTTTTCAATCCCGTCTTCACCCTGAAAGTAGCCCAGTTTTTGGTAGTCGATATCCACTTCCTCGCGAGGATAGGGCAGATATAAACTGGCCTCATGATTTAAGACTGTATCGCGCAATTCCTGATCGTCCAATTCCGAGGGAATGGGGATAATCCGGATAATTGACTCGCGCATGGGGACACCAGTAGCGACTCGTTTGCTAGTAATTTGATTTTCCTTGAGTAATTCTTGGATTAATTGCGCTAAAGCGGGGGAATCGGCGATTTTTCCCTCCTCAAAGATGCCTTCCGGGATATCCGACCAACAATATTTAACTAATTTATAGTTTTGTCCCTGTTTGGCGATCTGAGCGACGTTAATGCGCTCTGGGGTAATCTCTAAGCCAACACCTTGAGATTTTCTTGTCAACAGCTTCTTAAAAAAACTTACCATAGATTTTCCTGGGCAGCTCTAAGGGGATTGGTGATTAACAAAGCAAACAATTTTTTGACCTGATTTCATCTAGTCCCGATCAAGGCAGTAAATCAGTCTATCAACGATCTTGACTGGGTAAATTACCCAGAAAAGGTGAAAATCGAGGAGTAGAGAACCTATTCCTGTACTCGCTACGGCGGATTCAGGCTCAGTCTGGTACATCTTCTAAGGGTCAAGGCTTATCCAATAAGGAGTTGTCTGTGCCAGATAGATAGAGGAACCGCCGTAACCCGATTATCTTTGTTCAGATCGAGGTTAATCTCGATGGGGTGAGAGGAGAGGAAGTGCCTATTGATGGTGATATTGTAATCCATTTTAGTGAAAGAACCAAGTCTAGACAAAAAATAGTTAACCTCTCCATCTCGTTTCCTAAGCTGTACTGAATTTAAATTGCGTATTGGATGTTTTAGTACAAATGCTCAAACCCCTGCTCCCTGCTCCCAACTCCGGTGCAGTCTTAACGAGTAATTTAGATAAGACCTCTTGTAAAAATCAAAAATTGTTGTTAGGGTTAGGAGTCAGTAGCCGGTCGTCGGGAGTCAGGAGAAGAAAAAAGACAAGAGACGACTAGACTAGCCATAAAACCTAAGATGATCTCGAATTTATCCGAGCTTTTAGATATTGTGACCCAATAGCGGCTCGAGAACTTCCTTTTGCGGGAGGTCTATAGTCAACAGCTTACTCCAGAAAAATTCCCTGGCGTTAGTTAGAATACCCAAATATCTAGAAAAAATTTAAATTTTTCTAGACACTATTTTTTCCTGACTCCAGGAAACCAGCGATCAAATGCTTCTGACGGGCGTGATTTTCCCGTATAATTAGGAGTTTGCACAGTGACAAAAGAAGTTAAGGAGCGAGTTCGATGGCACAAATGTACTATGATGAGGATGCCAATTTAGATTTATTAGCGGGAAAAACGATCGCTATTATTGGTTATGGTTCCCAGGGTCATGCCCACGCATTAAATCTCAAGGATAGTGGCGTTAATGTGATTGTTGGTCTATATCCCGGCAGTAAATCGGCCATCAAAGCCAAAGAAGCTGGTATTCCGGTTTATGATGTGGCCCAAGCCGCTAAAATTGCCGACTGGATCATGATCCTCTTACCGGATGAAGTGCAGAAAACGATTTATCTCAACGAAATTGCCCCGAATTTAAGCCCAGGCAAGGTATTATCTTTTGCCCACGGCTTTAATATTCATTTTGGTCAAGTGGTTCCCCCAGCTAACGTCGATGTGGTTATGGTTGCCCCCAAAGGACCGGGCCATCTCGTCCGTCGCACCTACGAACAAGGCCAAGGGGTCCCCTGTTTATTCGCCGTCTATCAAGATGCTACGGGCCAAGCACGCGATCGGGCAATGGCCTACGCTAAAGGTATCGGTGGCGCTCGGGCCGGGGTTTTGGAAACCACTTTCCGCGAGGAAACAGAAACCGACCTTTTTGGCGAACAGGCAGTATTATGCGGCGGTTTAAGCGCTTTAATTAAAGCTGGCTTTGAAACCCTCGTGGAAGCTGGTTATCAGCCCGAATTAGCCTATTTTGAGTGTTTACACGAGGTAAAACTGATCGTCGATCTGATCGTCGAGGGCGGTTTGGCCAAAATGCGCGATAGTATTTCCAATACAGCCGAGTACGGTGACTATACTCGCGGTCCGCGGGTGGTGACGGAAGCGACTAAGGCCGAAATGCGAAAAATCCTCGGGGAAATTCAATCGGGACAATTTGCCAGAGAGTTTGTCCTCGAAAATCAAGCAGGTAAACCGGGTTTCACCGCTATGCGTCGTCAAGAAGCAGAACATTCGATCGAAGAAGTCGGTCAAGATCTGCGGGCGATGATGAGTTGGCTAAAACGCTAGTTCTCTTTTTTTTCGCTGTCGGGTTGGACGCGGCGCAGGAATTCTTTCTGTTGCGTCCCCCTCTGCTGACTGGGAGGTTCCGGGGTGGGTTTGGGCATTAGGGACAGCATCAACCGATTAATTTGTTCTCTGGTATTGCGGCTATAGCTACTCCAAGGTCGGGGCAAAAAAATATCGCCGACGGTGACGAAACCGAGGGCGCCAAAGAGTAAGATGACGGAAATAAATCTCTTGGGCATACTCTTGATGATTCGGCGCGAAAGTTTATTGATAACTATCAGCCGGTTATTTCCATTTTAGTAGATCGCCTCTCTTGATTTGACCAGACCGATCGCCCGTAAACCAGCAATCACACCACAACCGATCACCATACCGACAAAGGAACGAATCAGATTTTCTACGGGAATGATCGGAATTAAAGCGATCCAGACTTCTTCGGGCCAGTTAAAAATCGAGTAGGTGATGGCGACGAGCCCTAAATGGGAGAGGCCGCTGGCGGTCCAGGTACCGCCAAAAATTCCCGCCGCTACTAGGGCAAAATTATTACCTTTGATCCAATGGGTAAAAAGAGTCCGGGTTGGTAGGATAAATAATACCAAAGCTGACCAATCGACGAAAGCCCCGGCAATAAAGATTCGTGGCGAAATGCCGTTCAGTCCGATCGCCCGGTTAGCGTAGATAAACAGGGGAATCAGAAAAATTAACGTTAATCCTAACCACCAATAACGGCGTTTTTTGCCTAAAACCATTGTTCCTGCCACAAAACTGGCTAAAATTGCCCCAAAGACCGAAATAGCGGGAATTCCTGCCGTGTAGGGGGCAAGAAAAGCCCCAATTAAGGACCCAATGCCACTAGCGATCGCTCCAGCGATCGGGCCGAGTAACCAACCCAAAAGGGGAAAAACCGCTTGACTGAGGGGCATACTACCGCCGGAAGCGAGGACAATCGAGAAGGGAATAAAAGAAAGGGTAGTGACAATGGCGGCTAAGACGACAATATAGGCGATCGGCGCACCATCAATAGCGGCACTACTGACAGCTTCCACTTTGCGTTCTTCACCTTCGGGGATAATATCTAGGGTCATAGTTGCAAGGTTAATTCTAATTTTTCTATCATCCGCTGCTTTGATCATCTTCAAGCAATTATTAATTTTTTCGATAACAGCGCACGGTAATGTGATAGGGATGAAAAATCTCTAGGAAATCTTTTTGTAGGCTTTGAAAAAAGCTCTCAATAATTTTGGGATCGTCGAGATGAAAGGGATATTCTTGATTAAATCCTTTGAAAAAATACCAGTTAATAATTAGCTTTCCTCCTGGGTTTAACCAGTCATAAAACTTTTTAAGTTGGGCTGTAGGTGAGGGCAAATGCTCGATGACATCTAAACAGATAATCGTGTCAAATTTTAGCTGATCGGGAATTTCTGTATAGAATGAGAGCTTATTAGCATCGAGATTTAATTGCTCGGCACGAAAGCGAACAAATTCATGATGTAGGGGATTAAGATCACAATAGATCACCTGTTCAACCCCAGAATTCATTGCGGCAGCCAGGGCATGAGTACCGATTCCGCCACCAAAATCTAAGACTTTTCCGCTACCGTGATCATCAATTAATTTCAGGGTTTCTCCGATATATTCTTGACTGGATAAATGCCAAGCGGATAATTCAAATAAATAGTTTTCTTTGACTTTTTCCTGATAGAAATAATCTGGATCTGTCCAAGAAAAGTCTTGATGAGCTAAGGCCGCTAAGGAATCTTTTGCTGTTGCTAATTTTGCTTGTAAAATTTCTTGGTCTAATTGTAAAAAGTCTTGTAGGTGTGACTCCAAATCAAAGGAATTGCGCTCGAATTCTGCGACCGAGGAGGATGATAGCAGGGAAGAATCTAGATTCATATATACAGTGAGGGCGGGGAGAATTAACTGAGAAACAGCTTCTCATTATCCCACAGTTTGGCCAAATTATAGCAGCAAGTTTTCGTTAAAACAGTAGTGCCAGCTTTTGGCGTATATCCGCAAAAACTGGCACTGTTTATCTACCGACTTTCATATATTTAAGGTCTTTATCTCGGCTGACCTCATTTCAAATCATCTATAGTATTTTCTACTTTTCGCCATTTACCTCTATACTTAAGTATTTTTTAATATTTACTTTTGTGAGGATTGGTCAGGTTTTATGAAGTAATGCTGCGGATGGAGGGAAACGCCGAGAATTTGTGATATCCACACCTCAAAATCGTGGATTGGATAAGCTGCCCCCCCCGTCAAGGGATTTACCATTGGTTTCACCAGAATGGTAAACATTCCCAGACGATTTCCCGCTAAAACATCGGTAAACAAGCGATCGCCAACCATAGCAATTTGTTGGGGGGGGAGACTCATGGCTGCCATCGCTTGCCGGAGTTTGCGTCGAGAGGGTTTCACCGCACCGAGAAGGTAGGGAAGTTGTAAATTATCAGCGATCGCGCCGATGCGATTTTCACTGAGATTATTGCTGACCAACCAAATCGGTAGATAAAGACGCAAGGAATCGACCCAACGCTCTAAATCCTCAGAAACCGTCGTTTCCTGGAGGGGAACAAGGGTATCGTCCACATCGAGAATCAATCCCTTAATCTGATGCTGACTCAAAATCTCCAGAGTGAGACCGAGAATCGTATCCCCTAAAATTAAATCAGGTTGTAGAATTTTTGCTCTAGTCATTAACTTCTCAAAAATAACTGGCAGCGAGTCGCTCGAACTCAGCTTGATTAAAAAACCGTTGCCTTATTCAGTATAAATGACCGACAGCCCCTGAAAATAATGCCGGATCCATCCCTTCACTTGGCCGCTTGAATCACCTGTAAACTACCACCAGCGTATAATTTTTGTTGACAATCACGAAAACCGATCGCCTGTAAAGATTGGATCAGGTCGCTATCGATAAACTGCCAAGCGGTATCGGTTTCAAATAATTGCAAAAATAGGGCCAAAGAAGGCCAAAAAAGCGGGTTAGTGGGTCGATGAAAATCCACGAGGGCAAAAATTCCCCCCGGTCTGAGAACTCGATACACTTCTTTAAGGATTTCCTCTAACTGCTCCGGTTCCATTTCGTGGAGAGCGGCGCTAGTATGAACAAAGGCGAATTCTCCGGCATTAAAGGGCATTTTTTCGGCTAATCCCTCCACATAATGCGCTTGCGGCACCGCTAAACTAGCTCGATCCAAGGCCCGGGGAGAGACATCTAAACCGGTACAGCGATCGGATAGGGGGACTAAATAACGGGTGGTTTGACCCGCACCACAACAGAGATCGAGGATAGGGTCATTTTTAGCGATTTTTAAGCCTTCTAGGGCCAATTGCCGAAAACGGGACTCGCCACCCACTGCTAGGGCAGCCAGACGGGAGATACCATCGTAAAGCCATTGATATTGATAACTGAGGGGACGTAAAATTGTCGCCAAGATCAACCTCCAAGATTTGATTAAGTTCGATATTGTCTGTAATTTGTTTTAACGGTTCCACCGATATATTGTTAAACTTGGTAAAGAATCTGAAAATTTAAAAAATTATCTGTTAACACTATGGGTCGCGTTGGGGTTCTATTATTAAATTTGGGTGGGCCGGAGCGGTTAGAGGATGTGCGTCCTTTTCTATTTAACCTTTTTTCTGACCCAGAGATCATCCGTTTACCGATCAAAGGATTACAAAAACCGTTAGCTTGGTTAATATCGACGCTAAGAGCGAGTAAATCCCAGGAAAATTACCGCCAGATTGGTGGTGGCTCCCCTTTACTCAAGATTACGGAAGCACAGGCCACGGCACTGCAACAACGTCTCAAGGAAATGGGGCGCGAGGTGAGCGTTTATATCGGGATGCGTTATTGGAATCCCTTCACCGAAGAAGCGATCGAGCGGATTAAACGGGATCATATCAAAAAATTAGTTATTCTTCCCCTTTATCCCCAATTTTCCATCAGCACCAGTGGTTCCAGTTTTCGTGTGCTAGAGGAAATGTGGCAGCAGGATCCCTATCTGCGTTTAACGGAATATACTCTCATCCCCTCTTGGTACGATCATCCCACCTATCTGAGTGCTATGGCGGATCTGATTGCGCGAGAATTAGAGCAGTGTCCTCATCCTGACCAAGTACATATCTTTTTTAGCGCCCATGGTGTCCCCCAAAGTTATGTGGAGGAAGCGGGAGATCCCTATCAAAGGCAAATTGAAGAATGCACTAGGGCGATCATGCGTACGCTAAACCGACCCAATCAGTACACTTTAGCCTATCAAAGTCGCGTCGGTCCGGTGGAATGGCTAAAACCCTACACTGAAGATGCTTTAAAAGGGTTGGGAGAGCAGGGAATTAAGAATTTATTGGTCGTGCCGATTAGTTTTGTCTCGGAACACATCGAAACTCTGCAAGAAATCGATATAGAGTACCGAGAAGTGGCGGAAGAAGCGGGAATTGAACATTTTCAGCGAGTACCGGCTCTTAACACTCACCCGATGTTTATCGAATCTCTCTCCCAGTTAGTGGTAAGGTCCCTAGAGGAAAAACCCACCACTTTCGAGCAAATTACCCATCCGAAAGCGAATATGAAAATGTATCCCCAGGAACGTTGGGAATGGGGAATGACCACGGCAGCCGAGGTGTGGAATGGTCGATTAGCGATGATCGGTTTTCTGGCAATTATTATCGAATTAATTACCGGTCAAGGACCGTTACATTTTGTTGGTTTATTATAACCTCAAGCTTCGCTGCCATTGCTTTTGATGGTAACTATCAGAATAAGGTTGGGTTTAACTATATTTAACCCAACCATTGGCGATTTTATCTTCTCTTAGGACATCATATTAGCAGAACGAACATTAACGTTAACTTCTAGCCTGCCATTGCCGAGCATATCTAACCCAGTGACGCTAAACAGATTAGCTTTAATCCCCCTTTCCTGAAAATTAGCCTGTAATTCTTTGATGAGAACCTCTTCCACTTTCCCCTCATCATCTGCTAGAGCTTGGACGATTTTAGCGGCGAAAGAGCCAATTTTTGCGCTCAATATTTCTTCCACATTGGTAATCTCGATAATAACCATTGATTTTTCTTCTTAGTAGAGGACAAACAGCTTGACAAGCCAATAAGAACAGAATTTGCGAGAAAATAGAGCTGCTCTCATCTTAGGAATCAGTATAACCCGCACTGTTCCCCCCCAAACGTAAATAGGCTTCAATAAAGCTATCTAAATCCCCATTCATTACCCGGGTAACATCGGTGGTTTCCACATTACTACGGAGGTCCTTAACCAATTGATAGGGATGAAAAACATAGTTACGGATTTGATTGCCCCAAGCGGCCTCCACCATATCGCCGCGAATTTCTGCGATCGCTTGAGCCTGTTGTTCCCGAGCGATAATTAACAATTTCGCTTTTAATAAAGCTAGGGCTTTTTCTTTATTTTGTAATTGCGATCGCTCTTGGGTACAACGCACAGCGATACCTGTGGGAAGATGAACTACACGCACGGCAGTTTCCACTTTATTAACATTTTGTCCACCTTTTCCCCCCGATCTAGTGGTGGTAATTTCTAAATCTTTATCGGGAATTTCTACCCTCACCGCATCATCGCCCAAAATTGGCATCACTTCCACCCCGGCGAAACTGGTTTGACGTTTACCATTAGCATTAAAAGGGGAAATTCTTACTAACCGATGGGTGCCTTTTTCTCCTTTCAGATAACCGTAAGCATAAGTTCCGGCAATCTCAATTGTCACCGATTTAATTCCCGCTTCATCTCCTTCTGATATTTCCGCTAAAGTGACTTTATAACCCTGTTTCTCGGCCCAGCGAGAATACATTCTCAGGAGCATTTCTGTCCAATCTTGGGCATCGGTTCCCCCGGCCCCCGCATTAATCGTTAAAACCGCTCCTTTTGGGTCGTAGGGACCATTTAAAAGCTGTTGCAATTCCCAGCGATCGAGGTCATGCTGTAAATGAGTTAAGTTGTCTGTCGCTTCTTCTAGTAAAGTTCGATCGGATTCTAATTCTAATAACTCGATAATTGCCTTGGTATCTTCTAATTGTCCACACCAACCCTGATAGGTTTCTAAAGAAGATTTACATTCATTTAGTTCTTGCAGGGTTTTTTGAGCCGTATCGAGATTATCCCAAAAAGTAGGGACGGCCGCCACCTGTTCTAAGTCTTTAATTTTCGCCCTTAAAGTGGGTAAGTCAAAGATAGTCCTGGGTTTTACCCAGGCGCAATCCTACTATCTCGATACCTTTTTTTAGTTCCGATATTTCCATGTTTTCAGTTATCAGTTATCAGTTATCAGTTATCAGTTATCAGTTATCAGTTATCAGTTATCAGTTATCAGTTATCAGTTATCAGTTATCAGTTACTCTAGGAGTCAGGAGTCAGGAGGCCGGAGTTGAGAGTTGGGGTTTTAGGGTTTTGGGGTTTTAGTTGAAATTCCCCCATTTCCCCATTTCCCCATTTTCCCATTTTCCCATTTTCCCATTACCCCTATGCACTCTCTGTTCCCCGTTACGCAGTTCCAGCGTTCCCTAAAATGGTACGATCGATCCGCGCAGGGGGGCAAGACTTTGTAAAGCGTTTTCAGCCTTATCACGACTGCTAAACGCACCTATTTGCCAGACGGAACGACCTTTGTAGGAAGTGGGGAAAGCGTCGGGATAGAGAGAACGAATTTTGCTGCGATCGCTATCGGTTTTAGCTTCAATTACTACTTTAAAGCCTTTGCGGCCACTATTGCTCATATTACCACTACTGGGATTAGCAGCTGGTCGATTAAAAGTGATTACGTCTGATAAACTTCTCTGATTGCCTAAATTACGCGGTGGCGGTGGTGGTACAATTGCATTACTATTCTGGGGATTGGGAGGAGTCAGGGGAGGTAAATTAGGGCTAACTGGGGACGGTGGCGTTAAATTTGACTCTGGTACTCGATTAGTGACCACTGGCTGAGGAGTGCTTCGTACTGCTGTTTCTGCAGCGGTAAAGGTATATTCTCGCACTTCGGGATTAGCGGAAGGATTAACCGGTGTTTCTGCTTTGACGGATTCTCTGGGGGGGGGTGTGGGGGGGATAGACGATTGGGTACCCGCGAGTAATTCTGGGGGAGGATTGAAACTGGGACTATCGGCAGTTAGATAGATATGACTGAGATTTTGACCGGCTAGACTGCGTTTAGTAAAGCGCCAGCCATCGATGAGATAAATTTGGATTAAACCAGTCCCTAAACCTTTTGTCCGTCCAACAATTACCTCCGATTGTCTGGGATTGCGGGGGGTTCCCACGAGGACTAATTCCCCGTTGCGTTGTACGATACGCAGCAGGTATTCTAAACCGTAATCTGTGCCGCGAATGCGAAGGGAATAACCGTTACTGTCGGTGGCCCGTTCACAACTGCCGGTAAAATCGAAATCGAGGAGGAGAGGCTGAACAATGGTCGGTTCTCTGCCATTTACCGCCCAACATTGGCGTTTTCCGGGTATTTGTTGCAAAATCAGTAAATCGTATTTACCGTTACCGTAGGGACGGGCAATAGCGATAAAATCCTCTTGATTAACTTCTCGTTGTTCAAAGAGAGTTGCTTGACTCGGTGTTGTCAGGAGACAACCCCCCAGAAGTGAAAACAGTAGGGCAAATTTTAAGGATGATTTTAGATTCATAAATAAGGAGCCTTGTTATGGAGATCGTACTTGCATTTATTTTATCGATCTAGACGTAAGCGAGAGAATTTTGTTTTCCTAGGGGAAATAGTTTTATAATTCAGGTTCTTCCGAACTTACACTGTAGAAAACTCCCCAAGCTCCCTCTCTGTCCAGCAATGCTCTAAAGTTGATAAATATCAATCTAACAACAACTCAAAGCTTTAGTATGCAAGCTTTACAAGTATGAGTTGTTGATAGTTTTGCATGACAGGTTCGGTAGAGCCATAATTCAGTCGTCGGCCGTCGGCCGTCAGCCATCAGCTAGGAAAGGCAATCAGGCCAATTGAAAGGTCTTGGAGTCTGCTCAATTCTGCTGGATTTTTGCTAGGGATTTATTTTATCTCGGAGAATAAAGCTTCTAAGTCTTGACGACCGCTAACTATTCTTAAAATCTCTACTGTGTCATCAATAACTCGATAGAAAATAATATATCCATCTAAAGGCAACCCTCTCAAGGACGGGTCTAATATGACTGTAACTACGTCCTAAATGGCTCTTCTGGTTTCTGTGTGGAAACGAGGTCTATACTGATAGTTTCTTCGGCAAAATAGCACTAAAAGTCTTGCCCGATAAGCATTTCACGATTACATAAGCAAAAATTATCACACAAAGTCGAGAAGAGCCCCTAAATTGGGAAATTGTGCTAATTGTTGACACTTTTGGGAAAATTTTATCAATAGTTTTTCCCCAGCTTCCAGGTTTACCGCTAAAAAATAATCAGCAATCTTGTTTAAATCTTGACTGGCTGATGGGGCAATAATATAACGATTCATGATTAGGATTGACGCTCTTTCTGAAATTTTTCTAAAATATTGTTGATAACTGTTTCGACCTCTAATCCTTCCCCATTGTCTAATTCAGCTACAGCAATATCAATTTGATGACCAGTTTCTTCTCGCCATTGTAAATAATCTTCATTGATGTGGGACAGCAAGTGTAAAGCGGTATCTATGAGCTGCTCTACATTATCAAATCTGCCACTTTTTAACTGTTCTTCGATAAATTTTTCTTGATTGGGTTTTAGTTGAATATTCATACTAATTTTTGTTAGTTCAAGGACTAAATTATAAGCATTCCATTTTATTATACTGCAAGGAGCAGACAGAATAGACTAAGATTATCGCTGATCTAGGGACAGAAATAAGGTCACAATCCACAGTAGGATAGAGATTGCTAAAAATTGACTCTTGAGTAGAGTGGCAACAAGATGGCGAAAGCGGCGATTATTGGATTGGGAAGATCGGGAATAGCAGCGGCAAGATGCTTAAAACGGGATGGTTGGCAGGTGACATTAAGCGATCGCTCTGATTCTCCCGGTTTACAAGCAACCAAAACCAATCTGGAAAGGGAAGGAATTATTGTCAATCTTGGTCAAAATCTCAGTCTAGAGGCAGATTACTTGCCTGATCTCATCGTGGTTAGCCCCGGCGTGCCTTGGGATGTCCCGATTTTAATTACTGCCAGAGAAAAAGGCATCGATACGATCGGAGAATTAGAATTAGCTTGGCGTTATCTACAATCTTCCCCTTGGTTGGGGATTACGGGAACTAACGGCAAAACCACCACCACCGCCCTCTGTGCCGCTATTTTTCAAAAAGCGGGGTTAAATGCCCCTTCCTGCGGTAATATCGGCTATGCTGCCTGTGAATTGGCTTTAAAAGCCGATAAATACGATTGGATTATTGCGGAGATTAGTAGTTATCAGATCGAGTCTAGTCGGGATTTATCGCCGAAAATCGGCATCTGGACAACTTTTACCCCCGATCACCTCAGTCGTCATCAAACCCTGGAAAATTATTATCAGATTAAAGCCTCTTTGCTGCAAAGAAGCGATCGCCAAATCCTCAACGGTGATGATCCCTATCTGCGTCAAATCGGTGTTAGTCAATGGCAACAAGCTTACTGGACTTCTGTGAAAGGCAAAGATGCGCTTTTGGGCGATCCTAGTCGTGGTGTTTATCTGCAAGATAACTGGATCGTGGCTTTTGGGGAATTAATTGCCCCGGTTAATCTCCTGAAAATGGTGGGTAGTCACAATCAGCAGAATTTGCTTATGGCTGTGGCCGCCGCTAGATTGGCAGGAATCGAGAAAAAAGCCATTACCGAAGCGATCGCCACTTTCCCCGGAGTTGCCCATCGTCTAGAGTATATTTGTACCTATAAAGGACTAGACTTTATTAATGATAGTAAAGCAACTAACTACGATGCCGCCGCCGTGGGCTTACAATCGGTCCGGGGTCCGGTGATTTTAATCGCGGGGGGAGAAGCGAAAGCCGGGGATGATCGGGCTTGGATCGCTGAAATTAAGGCAAAAGTCGCCACTGTGCTGCTTATTGGTGACGCTGCCGCCGATTTTGCCCGTCGTTTAGCATCGGCAGGTTATCAAGATTATGAATGTGTAGAAACGATGGACAGGGCAGTTCAACGCGCGGCTGAACTAGGACTGGCAAAAGAGGCTAAAGTGGTGTTATTATCCCCCGCTTGCGCCAGTTTTGACCAATACCAAAGTTTTGAACATCGCGGCGATCACTTTCGGCAATTGTCTCTACAGTTGTAGGGAAGTGGGGGAAGTGGGGAAGTGGGGAAATTCAACTAATACCCTAAAACCCTGTTGCCGACGACTAAGACGCAATTTTTGTTGCCAAAGATACTCTTTTTTGGCTAAGTTGGGTAAAATCAGGAGGAGTTAACCAAAAAATTAAGAGAAAAAAAACGTGCTGGGATCGTCCTTCCGTCTTGATCATCTTTTTAACAAGCCCCTAATTGCCTGTCTTTTGTCCTGTGTGGGTGTCTTGCTACCGATCCCAGTTTTAGCGACACCGGTGGCAGTGTTAAAAAGTCAAGAAAATGCCAATCAATGGACAGCTATCACCAATCGTTTGCAAAATGTCGGGGTTAATTACTGCATTCTCCAGAGTAATCAGTGGCAAAGCGACGCGGATTTAAATAAAATTAGCGTTCTCATCATCCCCAACGTCGAGACTATTTCCGGTTTACAAGCTAGTGTCTTGAGTCGTTGGCTGAATCGCGGTGGTAAAATTATTGTCACCGGTCCGGCGGGAAATCTTTCGGAACCTGCTGTGCGTAATCAACTGCGATCGCTATTTGGGGCTTACTGGGCCTATCCCCACTCCCAAGCTTACACCCTGCGGCCGACTAATTTAGGTGAACTGAAAAACCAAAAACCTTTAGCCAGCAGTCTCCTCGGTGGCGTGGTTATCCCCACGGGAGTTAATAGCCAAACCGTCGCCGTCTGGGGGGCGCGCAATAATCCCCCCGCCGTTGTCCTCAATAATAACTCGATCTTTCTCGGTTGGCGCTGGGGCAGCGATGCCGTCGCTAATCTCGCCCTCGATAGCGCTTGGCTAGAAACCGCCCTGCAACGCTACGGCATTAATCGCAGTTCTTCTATTAACACAATTGCGCCCTATTGTCAAGGGCAATCAACAATAGTTAATAATATTAACAATACCCCAACAGCGATCTCGCGTAGCGAGCGCGTTGCGATCGCACCCCGTCGCCCTCTACCCCAGATTGCAGAAAATCCCCCCAGGGAAACGGCGAGATTAAGTCCGAGTACCGAGGCAATTCCCCCGAGAGCAAGTCTAACTCCTCAACAAATTAGCCAGATGACGGCGGAATTGCAGGGATTAATCGGGCGTTATGGGGTGACTCTCTTAGCTTTAGAAGCCAGTAATAGTAATATATCCAATACTGATAAATCCTTAGCACAAGCATTTCATAATCGTGGGAAAAATTCCAGCGCATCAGATACAGCTAGACGATTCCGTTTAGCCCTAGAAAATGCCCAAGGAACCTTAAATAGTTTTCAGAATTTAATCGCCCAGGGTTCCTATACGCAAGCGCGGGAATTTTGGTTACAAGCGCGGCGAAATCTTTGGGATAATTATCCCACTAATCGACAATTTGCCCAACCAGAAATACGGGCAATGTGGTTAGATAGAGGCACGATCGTACAAGCTAAAAACGAGGAGGATTTAGCTAAAGTATTCGATCGCATGGCGGCAGCGGGTATTAATGTGGTCTTTTTCGAGACAGTTAATGCTAGTTATACTATTTATCCTAGTCAAGTTGCCCCCGAACAAAACCCTTTAACTAGAGGTTGGGATCCCCTAAAAGTTGCCGTTAAATTAGCCCATGAACGCAATATGGAAATCCACGCCTGGGTGTGGGTTTTTGCGGCGGCTAATCAAGCTCATAATAAGGTATTAGAGCAACCATTAGATTATCTAGGTCCGGTTTTATCCCGTAATCCCGATTGGCGGGCAACTAATAAAAGTGGTGGTTCTTTTGATTATAGTCAAGGCACGAAAAAAGCCTTTTTTGATCCTGCTAATCCCGAAGTACAGAACTATCTTTTATCTCTTTACGAGGAGATTGTCAAGAATTATGATGTGGATGGCTTGCAGTTAGATTATATTCGCTATCCCTTCCAGAGTCAAAATTCTCATCAAACCTATGGTTATGGTAAATCCAGCCGTTGGTTATTTAAACAAATGACGGGAGTTGATCCCATTACTTTAAATCCCCGGGGTGCTTTATGGGAACAATGGACTAGCTTTAAAATTCGTCAGGTTGATACTTTTGTCTCGCAGGTTTCTACTCGTTTAAAACAGATTCGTCCCCAATTAAAAATGTCGGCGGCGGTGTTTCCCCTAGAACAAAAAGAACGGTTATATCGTATTCAACAAAACTGGGAAGAATGGGGACAGAATCAATGGATAGACATGATCTTTTTAATGACTTATGCTCTCGATACAGGGACTTTAGAAGATAAAACCAAGTCTTTATTTGATCGCAAAATTGCAGGAAATGCTCTGATTATACCCGGTATCCGTCTGTTAAAAGTACCCGATCAAGTCATGATAGATCAACTACAATTTATTCGCAATCTTCCCACTTCGGGATTCGCTCTTTTTGCCACAGAAAATCTCAATCCCAATCTGCAAACAATTCTTAATCGCATTCAGGGATCGATAATTACGAAAAAAGCCGAACCTTTACCCCACCGTCAACCCTTCAAAACGGCAGCAGTGCGGTTTAATTTCCTGCGTCAAGAGTGGAGTTTTTTAATAACGAATAATTTATGGGCAATGGAGGAAGGAACCTTAAAAACTTGGGGGCAAGAAGTGGACGAAATGGCTAATTTATTAGAGCAATTAGCTAATAATCCCAGCCCTCGCAATTTGACTTTAACTCAAAATGCTCTAAAGCGATTTAGCTATCAATTTAAATCTGTGATGTCCAGACAAAAAGATTTATCTGCCTATCAAATACAGGTCTGGGAAAATCGCCTCGCCACCCTACAAAGTCTCTTAAGTTATGGTCAAATGGTTGAGTTTTAATTAGGATTTACTGAAAAAGTTTATTGGTGGAGTTAGGAGACAGGATTCAGGAGACAGGATTCAGGAGACAGGAGACAGCTTTTATTTATTCTCCCCACACCCCACACCCCACACTCTCTTGTCATAGGCCTGCCCGAATATGTAACAATTTATAGAAGAAACCCCCAAGCAAATTTAACGAGAAAAACATGGCAGCTACAATTAAGAAAGGAGCTTTAGTCCGCGTGGTGACGGGAAACCTAGAAAATAGCCTCGAAGCCCTAGCTAGCGATCGCCGTTTACCCAGTTATATGTTCAACTCGACAGCAGAAGTCTTGGATGTAAAAGATGATTACGCTTTGATTAAATTCTATGTTCCCACCCCCAGTGTGTGGCTAAAGCTCGAACAACTGGAACCCGCCTGATGAGGATATTGCCTCATCCATAAACCATGGTTGACTTCTACGATACACTCATCCCCTGTCAATCGCCCCGAGTCTCGGTTATTGGTGCCGGCAACGTCGGACGCACCCTGGCCCAACGCATCGCCGAAAAAAACCTCGCCGATGTGGTTCTCCTCGATATCGTCAATGGTTTGCCCCAGGGTATTGCCCTAGATTTGATGGAAGCCCAGGGCATAGAACTGCACGACAGCGAGATTATTGGCACTAATAACTACGAAGACACGGTAGGCTCGGATATTGTCGTGATTACGGCCGGATTAGCCAGAAAACCGGGCATGAGTCGCGATGATCTCATGAATGTCAATGCCAAAATTGTCGTCGAGGCCGCCACTAAATGCCTCCAGTATTCTCCGGAAGCCATTTTTATCGTCATCACTAATCCCCTGGATGTGATGACCTATCTAGTCTGGCAAGCGACCGGTTTACCCCCCCAAAGAGTGATGGGAATGGCCGGGGTCCTCGATTCTTCCCGTTTACAAACCTTTATCGCCATGGAATTGGGGGTTAGTACCGCCGACGTTCATGCTATGGTTTTGGGTGGTCACGGTGATTTAATGTTGCCCCTTCCCCGTTACTGTACCGTTAGTGGTGTGCCGATTACCGAATTAATGGACGAGATGACGATTAACCGTTTAGTGGAGAGAACTCGCAACGGTGGGGCTGAAATCGTCAAATTACTGCAAACTGGCGGCGCTTATTACGCCCCTGCTTCCTCTGCCTGTACCATGGTCGAGACGATATTGAGAAATCAATCCCGTTTACTGCCGGCGGCAGCCTATCTTAAGGGTGAATACGGTTTACAGGATGTTTATCTGGGGGTTCCCTGTCGCTTAGGATGTCGGGGTGTGGAAAGTATTCTGGAAGTGCGTTTAACCGATGCTGAACGTCTGGATTTACACACTTCTGCTGCCTCAGTTCGTCAAAATGTTCATTTAGCCCTTGACAGTCTCAAGGTTTTGATGTAGTTAATACAACTCATATTTTAAGAGGGTACAGGGCAGAGAACCGTTATACAAGGGAGTGCGACGGGAAGAACGCAGACCGATTTGTTTAGTCAGTTCTTTGTTTCCCGATAAAATATAGGCTGTCCAACCCTTAAACCTCTGTTTTAAGACATCACCGAAGGATTTATATAAGGCCCCTAATTCTTCGGTATTGCCCAATCTTTTGCCGTAAGGGGGATTACAGAGAATAATCCCTCGATCGCTCGTCGGTTCTAAGTCGGTGATGCTTTGCAAGCTAAAATTAATATGGTCCTGCACTTGACAAAAATAGGCGTTATCCTCGGCCTGATGCAGAACCTCGTAATCGGCATCACTAGCATAAATTGGCGCATTTAGCTGAAATTTTTGTTTTTCTTTAGCTTCCTGAAGCAAAGATTGCCATAAATCCGGTTGATAGTCTGGCCATTTCTGAAATCCGAACTGGGAACGAGATAAACCGGGGGCAATATTTAAAGCTTTTAACGTCGCTTCGATGACAATGGTTCCCGAACCACAGAAAGGGTCTAAAAGCGCCATATCATCTTGCCATGCCGATAATTCTACCAAAGCAGCGGCGAGACTTTCTTTCAGAGGTGCGACTCCCATGGCCCGATGATACCCGCGACGATGCAAACTGTGGCCAGAACTATCTAAACTAAGCACACAGCGATTTTTATCGATATGAGCGTTAATTTGCAGGTCCGGGTTTTCTGTATCCACAAAGGAACGGGGATTGCCCTGTTGACGCTGTTGGTCGATAATAGCGTTTTTGATGCTTAAAGCGGTGTAATGGGTGTGATTGAGGCGATCGTTCGTTCCCGTACATTGTACCGCTAAAGTTTCCTCACTGGTGAGATAATCGCGCCAATCAATGGCTTGAATGCCATCATAAAGTTCCTTCCCATCCCCACAGGGAATTTCGGCAATGGGAACCAAAACCCGAAAAATAATTCTTGACCAAAGATTGACTCGATAGAGTAGGGAGATATCCCCCTGAAAATGGACTCCGGTGAATACTGGTTTCACTTCTTTGGCCCCTAGGAATTCTAATTCCCTAGCGGCAATTTCTTCTAGTCCCCTAGCGGTAGTAGCAAAATAGGATCGAGTCATTTCAGTTATCAGTTATCAGTTTTCAGTTATCAGGTTTCAGTTATCAGTGACTAGTGCTGGTCGTTGGTAGCTTGAAATCAGAAAGATTGGCTCTCTTGAGTTTGGTGGGTAAAATATATTCTAAGATACAGTTGGGCTGGCGGGGGAGTGGAGCGAACCACAAAGACACAAAGGACACAAAGATCGATCGATCCTATATTAAGTTAAACTCATCATACGGGGAATAAGAGAGCCAAAGATTTTAATTTTTACCCTCTTGTAAATTCCCTATCTCATACGCTCTTTCTTTATCTTGCAGGTAGTCGGCGATCAAATCAAGTTTTTGTTAGGAAATATTAAGGGTTTCTCCCAATCAAGACTAGACAGCATTCTCTGAGAAAATAATGTAGGCGCTCATCATCGTTAGGGAAATTTTTCTCGCGAGTCCCCTGAGCTATATTTGCTAGTTCGGTTTCCCCTATCTCTATATTATCCAGCCAATTCTTAAAATCTTGCTGCCTAATGTACTGCATAAAGTTTCTTGGATTATCTATACATAATTTGAGTAATTCTGGGATATTGTTAACGTCTTTTCTTCCACCATTGTCTAAGTCAAAACCGAAGGATGGATTATATTCTGGATTTCTACTGTAATTTTGAATTTTATTAAGAAGATTTTTAAAACAATCATTAATAAGTTCATTTAAAAGGTTTTGTTTATTTGCTCCTTGTGCTTGCATCAAAACTTTAGTATTCTGTACTTGATTAGCTAGGCGAAATTCATCTAAAGTTTGCAGTCTCGATTTTAACGAGCCATTTTCTATCTCAATAATATTTTTATCATCAATCATTGATTCTACTATTTGATACATTTCCCATATTTTATACATTTCCCATACTCTATGGTTAGACTTCCAAAATATTCGTGTACTTTTCACATCTTCATTTTGTTTTTCAATTCCTTTGTACCAAATTTTTCTTAAACTTCCTTCACCGTCTCTTAATGCGGCAATTTCCTTACTATCTTCTGTAAATATTGAGAAGTACATATGTAAAATTATCTTTCTAATTTGGCTCTTCGTTACTCTTTATGCTAAATCAACAGACAAGATGCCAAGACAACATACTTCTAACCCAGAAATTCCGAAAGTTTCTAAAGCCATAGCCTCTCCGTTTTATTAGTTTCAGTTTATTGTTGATTCCCTCGACCACCCCATTCGTTGTCCTTTGCTCGAAATAACTAATTATTTC
>NZ_JACJQV010000017.1 GCF_014696875.1 Microcystis wesenbergii FACHB-1317
TTTACTGGCGATGCTTTACACTGTCAGAAGAAAACAATCAGCTTAATAGCCAAGACTAAAAATGATTATGTTATCACAGTTAAAGGAAATCAGAAAAATCTTTATCAGCGAATACAAGACCTGAGTAATTCCTCAAAGCCAGAAAGTTGTTTTCTTGAACAAGATAATAGTCATGGTCGAAAAATATCCAGAAAAATAGAAGTTTTTAAAGTGAGGAAAAATGAAAGACAAGGATTTGAAAATCTGCGAAGAGTTATTAAAGTAGAAAGAAGGGGTAGTCGCGGGGATAAAACGTATGAAGAAACAGCTTACTATATCAGTAGCCTAACTGAATCCGCTCAAGTATTTGCTAAAATTATTCGAGGACATTGGAAAATAGAAAATCAGTTACATTGGGTAAAAGATGTAATTTTTGAGGAAGATAAAAGCGAGATAAGTGATTTTCAAGCGGCCAGCAATTGGTCAATTCTCACAACTATAGGATTGAATCTTTTCAGAGGTTTGGGTTTTCTCTCAATAACAGAGGGACAGAGGTGGTTAGCTGAACGTTGGGAAAAACTGATAGTTTTATCGACGTAAGAAGCAGAAAAATTAGCTAAATTAACAGGATGTACTCTCAGAAAATTTCAAGAGAGATAGGCTTTTAGTGGCTTGGGAACAAGCTTTATCAATTTATTCATAATCAATATTGGCAGAGGATTAAAGATTAGTTATTGTCACTAACTCTTTTGATTAGAAAAAGATAAACTTGAGAATTTTCATTCAAATTTATTGACTCAAAATCCGCTGTACTTAATTTAAATGAATCAACCCTACCCCCAACCCCCCCGACGTCGGGGGGGCAAGGGGGGGGGAGAGTCCGACCTCTGGGTTTTCAGTGGAGACATTGAGAATCTAAGTTGTCTCGTTGAACAAGGAATTTCCGATAGTGATAGGTCAAGAATCCCCCGTCACAGCGTAGCTTGACGGTGGGAGTATGTCAAATTCTATCGGGGTGATCTGTAATCGGCTGAATCAAAGAGACGTTTTTATCAAATTTGTGGATGACGTTTTGATTGATGCTGGTGTTGTACTGGTCAGTGTTCCTGCTAACCAAATGACTGGAGTTTAGACTAAATTTTCCAAAAATCAACCCTAACGAGTTCAGGCTCAATACCTTAAAAATCTGACCCCAAAAGGAATACAGACTTCTTGAGCGAGTATTTCTGTGACCGCATAGCGACTTTTCGCGCTTGTTTGCAGAACATCATGAGTTGACCAAACCTCCACAAAAGTCCTTCAAGATTCCCCAATAAGTACATGAGCAGGGGCGAAAACTTGGCAAGGAAATAGCTATAACCTAGTTTTTGCAAGGGTTGCAAGGGATTCGAGCCAACCTACTCATTAAGCTCGACCCAGGAGTGGCATGACAGAATTAGTCTAAACTCCAGTTTTGACCATCTTCGTCATCTGATTCTTAACCCTTCTTTGCCCAATCATCGGGATTTTCTTCATTCCCTACAATTTTTGTCCTGTACTTAGGAAGTCAGCATTGATTTATGGATACCGTATAAAACTGTCGTGGAAGAACTGATGCCGAATGCTCAGGTAGTAGCGGATAGGTTTCATGTAATGAAACAAATAAATGGTCGATTCAAGTCTGAATTGCATCACTATCTGATCTACCTTTATAGTGGGACTTAAACGCTAAATAAAGATCAAATCGAGTATAATCGTTAAAGAATAAGCACTTTACGTTGAAAGAGCAGCGATGAAAGAGACAACCCCAGCTGCGATGCCTCCCTGCTTTGACCGATGGTGTCGGCGGTTTGACAATTGCTTCAAAAACGAAGCGCAAAAAAACGGCTTCAGACAATATTTAGGAGGATTATTAGGGGAAAGTGAGAGGAAAAACCT
>NZ_JACJQV010000170.1 GCF_014696875.1 Microcystis wesenbergii FACHB-1317
AAAATATTCTTAACTACACCCAATCGTTGGCATTGGCTAGAATTTCATACTAAACTTCCCCTAATCCATTGGTTACCTAAATCTTGGCATCGGTTTCTATTAAATATAGTCGGGTTATCCTTCTGGTCCAAGGAAGATAATTTAAACCTACTGAGTAGAGCCGAATTATTAAACTTAGCTAAACAAGCTTTAGGAGACAATTTTAGTATTAGAGTCGAAACCATCTGGGCGCTGGGAATGCCTTCCAATTTAGTATTATTAGCTAGACGGGTTAATGACTAATATAGTTAAGCCCCCATGCCTGAATAGTGTTGCAATCGGCTACCCCAAGCCAGCGATTCAGTAAAACGTAGGGTGCGTTAGACGGCAGAAATTGCTGCTTTAACTTGAAGGTAACAATCCGTCGTAACGCACCACCTATAAAGATAAAATACAGTAAAACGTAGGGTGCGTTAGACGGCAGAAATTGCTGCTTTGACTTGAAGGTAACAATCCGTCGTAACGCACCACCTATCATCAACTAAGTAGCCGGTTACAATTAAAGATTTATTATAACTCGATCGCTGTTAAAATTGCGGTAGAATCGGGAGAGTGACTCGGAGTTTTTTCTTGGGGTGCCGATTCCCGCAAAGGATAGCCATTTATTCTATCAGAATGAGAAGATATTACTTATGATAACACTTGTGACTATATTTTTCACTGCCTTGCTGGCAGTTACGGATTTTACTTACCAAGTTTTGATTCATTTTCCCATACAAATCCTCAATTCTTTGGGGTCGTTGCTGTCCTATGGAGTGATTGGACTGATAATTTTAGTCCTAGTGTGGATTGTGGGTGACTGATTTCTCAGGGGAAAAAAATGAGAGAATCAGCCTGAGCCAATTCTCCCCAATTTCAGCCAACTTTTAATTTTTACTGTTCACTAGCCACTGCTTGGGGTTGTCCTTGCGGTTGGAATTGGAACAGGGAATAAACCACGTTGCGACGGATATCAATCATCATTTCTAAAAACATCTCGTAGCCTTCCTGTTTATACTCAATTAGAGGGTCTTTTTGACCGTAACCGCGTAAACCAATCGACTCGCGTAAAGCTTCCATAGCTTGCAGATGTTCGCGCCATAACATATCGATTTGTTGCAGGATAAAATAACGTTCGGCATCGCGCATTAAACCGGCGCGAATATTATCCACTTGACGTTCTTTAATTTCGTAGGCTTTGCGAACTTCTTCGTGTAGGAACATCTTGATATCATTAACACTCATATCCTCGATATCTTTAGCGGTAATATCTGCCAACAGATGGACGAATTCCTGAGACTTACTAATCAGTTTTTCTAAATCCCATTCTTCCGCCGGCAGTTCGGGATTCACATAAGCCGTGACGATTTCATCCATGGTTTTTTCGGCGTATTGCAGCACCTGTTCTTTTAAGTCCATCCCCTCCAAAACCCGACGACGTTCGGCATAAATAGCGCGCCGTTGATTATTCATCACCTCGTCGTATTCAAACACCTGTTTCCTGGCATCATAATAGAAGGTTTCCACTTTTCTTTGCGCTCCTTCCAGAGAACGAGTTAACATTCCCGATTCAATGGGCATATCTTCTTCCACCCGGAAGGCATCCATTAAACCAGCCACGCGGTCGCCCCCAAAAATCCGCAATAAATTGTCTTCTAGGCTTAAAAAGAAGCGTGTGGAACCAGGGTCGCCCTGTCTGCCCGCCCGGCCTCGCAATTGGTTGTCAATACGGCGGGATTCGTGGCGTTCCGTCCCGATAACGTGCAGTCCGCCCCTTTCTACTACTTCATCGTGTTCTTTACCTGTGTAATCTTCATAACTTTTGCGAATTAATTTATAGACTTCGCGTAACTTTTGAATAACCGGGTCATCCGTGGGGGCTTTTTCGGCCGCGATGGCGATTTTTTCTTCTACTTCTAATTCGGGTAAACTTTGAGTTCCGTGGGTATCAACGGCAAATTTAACCGCTTCTTTCAGGGCATTTTCTACCTCTTTCGGTAACTCGGTGGGAAAAATTTCCGCCGAGGCACGCCAGTTTTTTTTCTTTTTATCCGGAGCGAATCCTTGGGGGCGATTGCGTTCGCCTAAACTGGGTAAACTAAAGGCCAAATTGTCATCCTCGGGCATAACTAATTTGGGCATTAAATACTCGCGAATTTTCAATCGGGCCATATAGTCGGAGTTACCACCGAGGATGATATCGGTTCCCCGTCCCGCCATATTCGTAGCAATAGTTACGGCCCCGGCCCGGCCTGCTTGGGCGACGATTTCCGATTCCCTTTCCACGTTTTCTGGACGAGCATTAAGCAAGTTATGGGGAATCTTTCTTCCCTGTAATAACAGCGAAAGTACTTCTGATTTTTCCACACTGGTGGTACCAACTAAAACCGGGCGACCCTGTTCGTGCATTTGTTGACATTCTTCGGCGACGGCGTTCCATTTTGCCTGTTCATTTTTATAGACCACATCGGCTAAATCTTGCCGACGAGAAACGCGGTTAGTGGGGATAATTGTTACTTGCAGGTTATAGACTTTTTCTAGTTCCGTTTCTTCGGTTTTGGCCGTCCCAGTCATGCCGGATAATTTCGGATAGAGCAGGAAAAAGTTTTGATAGGTAATCGTGGCTAAGGTTTGGGTTTCCTGTTGAATTTCTACCCCTTCCTTAGCTTCCACTGCCTGATGTAAACCATCGCCCCAACGTCGCCCCGGTAATACCCGTCCCGTGAACTCATCAACGATAACAATTTCACCACTGCGGACGATATAGTTAACGTCTTTTTTCTGGAGTTCTTTGGCACGAATAGCGTTAGAAATATAGTGCGCCCAGGGATTTTCTTGGTCGTATAAATCGGTGACTTCTAATAGTTCTTCCGCTCTTTTAAAGCCTTCATCGGTCATTAAAACGTTACGGTCTTTTTCGTTAACTTCGTAGTCTCCCGGTCCGTCTTCTACTTCTTGGCGCACTAATTGCTTGGCGATTTCGGCGGCGAGAATATATTTTTCTGTGGGTCGATCGATCTGTCCTGATATAATTAATGGAGTTCTGGCCTCATCAATAAGAATGGAGTCCACTTCGTCGATAACGCAGTAGTTAAAGGGTCTTTGGACAACTTCCCCCATCACTGTAGCCATGTTATCGCGCAGATAATCGAAGCCGAGTTCGCTGTTAGTGGTGTAGGTGATGTCACAGGCATAATTTTTCTTTCTTTCTTCCGGACTCATGCCGGCTTGAATTAGTCCCACACTCAACCCTAAAAAGCGGTGTACCTGCCCCATCCATTCCGCGTCACGACGGGCGAGATAATCGTTAACGGTGACGACGTGAACCCCTTTTCCGGTCAATCCATTCAAATAAGCGGGGAGTGTGGCCACCAGGGTTTTTCCTTCCCCGGTTTTCATCTCGGCGATTTGTCCTTTGTGCAGTACCATTCCCCCCAATAACTGCACGTCAAAGTGACGCATCCCTAAGACTCGGATTCCCGCTTCCCGGACGATGGCGAAAGCTTCGGGGAGGATTTCCTCGAGAATCTCCTCTCTCTCCTCATAATTTCTGGCTTTGTCTAATCTTTCCTTAAATTCGCTGGTTTTGCTCCTTAATTCCTCATCGGACAGGTTTTTAATATCTTCTTCCAGCAGGTTGATTTCGGTGACGAGGGGCTGAAATTTTTTAATTTTGCGGGCGTTGGGATCTCCGAGTAGGGCTTTTAACATAGCAGTTTTTATTCTCTCGCTTCGATTGGCTCTTGATCTGTGGTGTTAACAATTGTATCACTCTCGTTGGGAGTGGAGAATCATTTATCCCTGAAAAGGGACTCTTGCCAGTGGGCAAAAATTAAGTTAGAGATGGTATCTTAGAGATAAGAATATGCTCATCTACTTTGATTCCCTAAAACCTTAAAAAACTTAGTATTGCCGACAAAGGAGGGTGAAACCATGACAGAAAGCCTTACCATGGCAGCCCTCTACGGGAAACTCTCAAAAATCGGACTAAAAAAAGATTATGTCCGAAAAAATGGCTTACCCGGTTGGTGGGATGATGAACTCAATGATAAACCCGTTGCAGTCCTAGAAGGGGCAGGTTATATCGCCAAAAAGCTCAATCTTGACCTCTCATCCTTATTAACCCCTCAAGAAAAGGTCAAATTTAATCGACCTCCCCATACTAAATTTAAACAGCACAATAGCCAAAATAACCAACATCCCCATCTAGCGCAAGCTTTAGCGAGTCGTTTTGCTGAGTTAATTTCCTTGGGGGTTGAAGTTAATTATACCCCTTTATCTAAGGATGCTAAAACCATCAGAGAAGACATCTTAAGTCACTGGCCAAAGGTTGACTTGACCTCTCTTTTAGACTATTGTTGGTCTCAGGGAATAGCGGTAGGATACTTTGATCATTTTCCTGACAAAACTAAGAAATTTGCTGGATTAATTCAATGGTATTCCACTTGTCCTGTAATTATTCTTAGTTCAAAATATCAACAGTCGGCAAGACTCGCTTTTAACTTAGCGCACGAGTTAGGACATTTAGCATTAGCACATCTAAAAGATGGGGTATTAGTTGATGAAGAGATTAAATTTGATAATGATAGCGAAGAAAAAGAAGCTAATCAATTTGCCACTGAATTACTCCTAGGTGATTGTGATAACTGCCTTGGGGATAGGAAATTCCAAAATGTTGAAAAATTGAGTAAATATGTTCAAGAACATTTTATCTCTCATCATCCCGATATTGATATAGGTGCAATTATTCTGAACTATGGATGGCATAACAACTACTTTGCTTTAGCCATGGCTACTTTAAAAGTATTAGAACCCAACCCAAATGGCAATAAGATTATTAATGAATATTTGGCTAATCAGTTAGACTGGGATAAATTTGATGACGAAACTTACGAGTATCTAGAAAAAGTGTTAGGAGTTTAACCTTGACTGATTCTCTTTATTGTTTGGATAATGACATTATCCTAAAATTGGCCACCTGTGGCTTATTTGAGAAAACCCTCAATACCTTTGGAGTTGAGATTAATCAAGTCAAAATTCTTGAGACATTTAAATATAAATTTAAAAGGCAAGCGCAACAAAAAAGGAAGAAAAACCCTAATGAATATAACCTAGAAGACGCTTTATCTGTGGTTGAAACCTGCGATAAAATATCAATCCATAATATCAATCAAGAGGATTTTATTCAATTACAGAAAATCGCAGGAATAGATATAGGTGAGGCTATTCTCATCAGTTATGTTAGCTACTTGAATAAACAAAATAATTTAAGCTATTTACTCACGGGAGATAAACGCTGCTTAAAAAATTTAAATGTTCCTGAAACCAATCAGATTACTGGCTATCTTCAAGGTAAAATATGGTGTTTAGAACAATTAATTTTAAAAGATATTGAAATTTATGGATTTCAGTGTATTCAAGAGAAAATTTATCCCGTTTGCGATTGTGACACTAATCTTAAATTTATATTCGGTTATAGCAGAGAATCAGCAGAGCAGGAAGTCAGAAAACTGTTAGAAACTGAAATTAGGGAATTAAGAAAAGAAACGGGAAACTTACTTTATCCCTACCCTCAAGGATAGCAAAATTTGTTGTTTATTTTCGTTGATACAGTCCTGTCAGCAAGCGAGTGGAAGGAACCACTCCAGACACAGAGGACACGAAGAATAATACTAAATCTGGTTATTAAAGACTGATTATTTATTCCCCTTTTTCCTTTTTGCATGAGTAGAAAACGGGTTTCTCGGAGAAACCCGTTTTCTGGGCGTTACTCAACGGATTTAGTATAAGAGAGCATCCTTGGGAGTGGAGAATCATTTATCGGTGAACAGGGACTCTTGCCAGTGGGCAAAAATTAAGTTAATCTTCTCTCACCGGTGGCTTAACTAAAGGGGAAACCACCATATTTATTGATAATTATATCTATAGTTTCCATAATTGCGATCGATTCGCCCAAAATGGAGATAATTTGTTGATAATGTTCTAGGTCATCGTAGCTAAGGTGGCGACCTTTGCGGTCTTTTAGCCACTTCTGACACACTTGATAACCGCCGATATAAAAGTTCCAAATTTGGGGCGGAATCCCCGCAAAATACTGGTCAGAATTAATCGAAATTTGTTGTTTATTTTCGTCATATTTCACCTGTTCGACTAGATTGGAACCCGCCACGGGATAGCTACTAATTTCTTTTCCCGTTGCTTTCATCAGGTGTAACTGCACTAATCTGTCACCTTTTTTGACTAATTCCCAGAATAATTTTTTATTACTGGTTAGGGGAACACGAGGAAAGTCTATTTTTAAAAATTCGGCGTAACGTTGGCGATATTGGGGAGAGTGAAAGACAGCATAGATATAGTTAAAAATGTCTTCCGGTCCAAAGGTTTTCTTTTCGTCTCCTTTGCCATCACTGATAAATTCTAAGTCAAGTTTTGCCGAAAGTTCCTTAATAAATTCTGGTGCTAGATTGGGACGGCGAGACATTCCCATGTCTTTCTCTGCCTGAGTTTCAGGATAACAATATAATGGCATAGTGTATCCTCTTTCTCTACTTTTGTTTGAAACATAGGAATCGTCTGTAAGCTGATTAGTAATTAAAATATGTTGCCAAGTTTCACTGACTATTTGTCTGCATATATGAAATCCTAAATTATTTTCTTTTAGGTGACGCATAGTATCAATTCTTGCTCTACAGTGAAACCCACCTGAATTACCTGTATAATAGGTATATCTTTGATCAAAAGGTCTATATGAAATGGGTAAGAGGTTATCTTTAGATAAATTTGATTGCTTAACATCTTTCTGTGCTAAATCTATCTTCCAATCTTGAGAATCTTTACCTAAATTATATTTAATCCTAGCTTGTTCTGGACTGAGCTTGACAAAATCATTGATTATATCCCAAATTTCTTTTTTATTCCATTGAATTGTTAAACTATCTCTAGCTGTGACGATACCAACACTATTAATTGGCATAATTTCAGTAATCTTCCAAAATTGATCGTATTCCGAGCGCAGATTAATATTCTGAGGTTTAAATAGATAAAAAGGAGAATCAGGTTGTAATTCTTGCCAAGAAGTAGAACAAAGATCATTTTCCTCTAACCAGTGATACTTACCACCGACAATAACTTGATTCTCAATCATCTCTCTTTTGCCCCATAAATCAGCATGATAAACTTTAGCTAAATTTGAAGAACCATTGTGATATTTAATAAAAATACCAATAGCTACACCTTGCTGAATATCAAACACATTTTGATCCGGTGAACCGTCGGGACAAGCTTCTTTTTTCTTACTGTTGCCGTGTAAATCGAGGATATAAATATCATCAAAAGTTTTTAATAAACTTTGACGCATTCCCCGAAAAGTTGGGTTATCCAGATAACCATGATTAGTAACAAAAGCTAAAATTCCGTAACCAGTTTTCTCGATGCGCCATTGACTAAAGCGAATAAATTTTACATAATCATCATTTAACCATTTGGGATTTTTTTCGCCTAAAGGTTGCTCATCTACTTCAAAATAACTAGCAGTTTTTTCTCCAGAAATAATATCTTTTCCCTTCAATAATTCCTTAATCCATTCTCCTGTATTTACGGAATGTCCAGAGTAGGGAGGATTACCAATAATCACCATAACCGGATGTTCTTGCTTAACACCTTGCGCTGACTCTGCTTCATCGCGAATACGATTTAAAAACCCATCAGCAGGGGGAATTTGAAAAGCTTCCTGTAGGGTGTTGGTGAGATAGATTCCTAAGCGTTCATCGGCACTAAAATCATAGCCTAATTCCTGAAGTTGTAAACCTAACTTCATGTGTGCTACGGTGTAGGGAGCCATCAGTAATTCAAACCCAAAGAGACGGGGTAATAAATGTTTACTGACATAACTAGACCACATCCCTTGCTGTTGACGAAAACTATCATAGATATGGTCGATAACAGAGTGTAAAAAAGTGCCAGTTCCCACAGCAGGATCGAGGATTAAAACTTGGTGAACTTCCTGAGTTTCTTGGCTATCATTAGGATTTTTAATCATAATTTTTTTGGCATCGGCCAAACCTTTAGGAATCTGAAACTTATTTTTTAGAATGTAGTCCACACTGCGAACCATGTAAGAAACCACGGGTTCAGGGGTATAATAAACACCCCTAGACTCACGCATTTTACTATCGTATTCGGCTAAAAAAGTCTCATAAAAGTGAACCACAGGATCCTGCTTGCGCGTGCGTTTTCCAAAGCTGCTAAGAATTCCCTCCATGTCCGTTTGTTGTAAAATAGTGGCTAGAGTATCCACGGCCCAAGTAATCCGCTCATCTAATTCTGTACCAGCAATTTGATGAAAAATTCCCCGCAAAAAAGGGTTAGTTTTTGGGAGGCGAAATGCTGCCGTTTCCCTGGAAAAAGAACTTATTTGATCCGTATTACAGCGTGCCGCAAATAAACCATAACAGATTGTTTGTGCATACATATCGGCAAACTGCGCTTCATTGAGATCACTAATTAAAACTCGTTGAAAAGATTGCAATTGTTGCCGCAACATTCCCCCGCAATCTTGATCTTTTAAAGCTTGACCGATTGCATCTCGAATTAACTGCGCTAAAGCGGCCATTTTTTTCGCCAATTCTCGCGGGGTTGTTATCTGAATAACTTTTGAGAGGGAAAATTGATAGAACAATTGTTCTACTTGTAAAATACCCTGGGAATCAGGTTTAATTTGCTTTTTTTGATTAAGAGTTGCCACGGCAGCTGATAGACGCAATTCTCCCGATACATACCAACGAAATTCTAAATGATCGGTGATAATTAAATTACCCAAAGCCTGTAAATAACGTTTTATTTGGGGAGTATTTTCAATCTTTTTGAGAGAAGTTCCGATATCTTTTGCTTCCAGATGGCCAATTTCTACTATACCCTGATTAATCACAAAATCTGGAGCGCCACAAGCAATCCTTTTGGGTTCATTGAGAGCTTGTAGGTTATTATTTAGGGATTCAATTAATTTTTTTAAAGCAGGACGATAACTGTGTTCTGTGGCCTTACCCTGTTGATAAATGCCTGTGATTTCCTCTAGATATTTTGGCAGTGAATTACTCATTATCGTTGCCACATACAAACGTTCTCCTATAGATAAAATATAACCTCATTTAGCCCCAATGTCCACTGAGATGCCCTCATCCTGCTTTATCCCTATCCTCAAGGATACCAAAATTAGCTAGAATGAAATAATAGGCGATAATCTCATCCCAACAACTTCACCAAAATATTAACGATGGTCAAAGCATCATCTCCCTTATCTCTAGAGCATCTCTATCATGTTCCCACCTACACTATAGCCGATACTGCGCGCTATCTCCATATTCCTTTGCCCACTCTGAGAACGTGGGTACGAGGACGCACCTACCCCACTAAAAAAGGACAAAAAGAGTTTTTACCCCTCATTCAACGACCTAATCTGAATATTCCGCAACTTTCCTTTACTAACTTAGTGGAAGCGCACGTTTTAAGAGTTATTCGCAAAGTTCATAACATCCCTCTCGATAAAGTTAGACTGGCCCTAGACTATATTAGTGAACAATTTAACACCGATCATCCTCTAGTTCAAAAACAATTTAGTACCGATGGAATTGACCTTTTTATTGAACAATTTGAACATTTAATTAATGCCTCCCGTTCGGTACAATTGACGATGAAACAATTCTTAAATAATCTCTTAACTCGTATTGAATGGGATGAACAAGATATCGCCACACGGCTTTTTCCCACTATCGACATAAATGGGGAAGACTTCAGCAATAAAGTCCTAAAGATAGACCCTAATATTTCCTTCGGAAAACCCGTGATCACAGGAACAGGAATTCCCACTAAAGTTGTCACAGAACTTTATGATGCGGGGGACTCTATAGAAGATATTGCCAATGATTATAATTGTCAACCTTGGCAAATTGAAAAAGCGATTTTATTCGAGTGCAATTGGCAAGCGGTATGACCTATCAATACACCTATTTTATCGACCGCGCTTTAGGAAAATCTATCGGTGAAGCTTTGCAAGAAATAGGGGTTAAAATTGAATTTCATCATGCCCATTTTGCCCCAGATGCACCGGATACGGAGTGGCTACCTATTGTTAGTCAAAGAGGATGGATAGTATTAACTAAAGATGTAAACATTGGTAGAAATATTTTAGAAGTTCAACAGATAGCCCGTTATCAGGCTCAAGTATTTGTTTTAGTTTCTGGTAACTTACCTCGTCAAACCATGGTTAATATTTTTGTCGAAACAATCGATAAAATCGAAAAAATAATTCAAGGTAATCAAGCCCCTTTTATCGCCAAAATATACCAAGATTTTCAAGTAAAATTGTGGAAAAATAAAAATGAATTAACCAGAATAATAGAAACTATGTAAAACTTATTAAAATATTTTTTATTCAGTAAAAAATTACAGCTAAATTTGTTGACAATATTCTCACCATTACCTTTGATGCAATTGTCGAAATTGTCTGAGCAGTGAACCGGTTTAATCAACTTCTTAATCCCCCCACTTGCTGTTAAATTTATCTCCGTTCACTTCACCCAGGGGAAGGGGGGACTTCTGGCGAGATTTGAGTTAAACTAGAAAGGTTGACTATTGACAAACATCGATCGCACAGGAGTAAATTATGTCTAGAGTCTGTACTATGACGGGGAAAAAGGCCAATAACGCCTATGCGGTGTCCCACTCCCACCGTCGCACCAAAAAATTACAAGAAGCTAACCTACAATGGAAAAGAGTTTGGTGGTCGGAAGGCAACCGTTGGGTAAAACTACGCATCTCCACCAAAGCTATCAAAACCATTGAAAAGAAAGGATTAGCCGTCTTCGCTAGAGAAGTAGGCTTAAACTTGAATTTGTACTAAGCGAGTAGTTCAGAAGTGGAGACGAATCGGCCCTATCGTTGACTCCTCTGCTTTTGATTATTAAGTATTGCAACAGGGCGTGATGTGGGGTGAAAACTACCTTTAAGATTAAAAACTTAAAACGACCTGTTCAGGAGAATTTCAATGTATTCAACCCTATTAATGGCCGCTACCGCCGTACAAGGTTCCAGCGAATGGAGTCCCAAAGTGGCGATTGTCATGATTATCTGCAATATTCTCGCTATTGCTTTCGGTAAAGCGACTATTCAACAACAAAATGTCGGTCCTGCTTTACCTTCCCCCGCTTTATTCGGTGGTATGGGATTAGGCGCTTTACTGGGTACTACCAGTTTTGGTCATGTCCTCGGTGCCGGTGTCATCCTCGGTCTTTCCCGTCTGGGAGTTATCTAAATATGTTTTGATTTTCTCAATCGGTGGCCAAAAGTCACCGATTTCTTTTGTTAAGTACCTAAGCAAAATTAATTACACATATCTAACCACCTCTTGCCTCTTACCTTTTGCCTTTTGCCTTTTGCCTATCCTAACCAAGAAATTAATTTTGCACGACTACTTATGACTTTACCTCAAAAAAATTCTTTTTGGTACGATGAGCGATTTCAGAAGATTTTTCTACAGGTAATTATCCTGCTAATTGTCTGCCTAATTTTCTGGTTTTTTGGCCGCAATTTAGTGATTAATTTCCAACGCTTACGCTTAAGTTTTGGCTTTGGCTTTCTCTTTGATCCCGACCGACCAGCCTCTTTTGCGATTGGTGACTCTCCTATTGCCTACAGTCCCACCGATACCTATTTTCGCGCTCTTTTGGTGGGATTAGTTAATTCCCTCCGCATTATGATTAGTGGCATATTTTTGGCGATTAGTCTGGGAATAGTCATCGGGTTAGGTCGCTTGTCGGATAATTGGTTAATTCGTCAGTTAGCAACAATTTATGTGGAAACTATTCGCAATACTCCTTTATTATTACAATTATTTTTTTGGTATTTTGCTGTATTTCTAAAACTGCCGAAGATTGAGGACTCTTTAGAGTTTTTTGGTAGTGTATTCTTAAATAACTCAGGAGTCTATTTGCCTTTCCCCGCTAATAGTTTCAGGACATGGTTAGCCTTAGCTATCATTATTTTAGGAATAATTCTCTCATTATTTTTATGTCTAAAAAATAAACTTAGTTTATGCCTAACTAGCCTACTAATCCTAGTTATAATTCCTCTAATCTTGGGTTTACAATGGCAAAGTCCCCAAGTTAATCCTCTTAATCAAAATATTGACTTTGGTTTACATCTTTCTTCCGAGTTTGCCACCCTCTTAATCGGTTTAACTGTTTATACAGCTGCCTTTATTGCGGAAACGGTACGGGGGGGGATTCAATCGGTTAATCGGGGACAATGGGAAGCAGCTAAAGCCTTGGGATTAAAACCTTTATTAGTGATGAGATTAGTAATTTTTCCCCAAGCTTTGCCAGTGATTATTCCTCCTTTAACTAATGAATGTTTAAATCTGGTTAAAAACTCTAGTTTAGCGATCGCTATCGGTTATAATGATATTTATGCTATCTCTAGTACCATCGCTAATCAGACAGGAAAAGCTGTAGAAATGTTAATAGTAGTTATGGCAACCTATTTATTCTTTAATCTGGTGATTTCCTTGACTATGAATCAATTAAACAAACGGGTAAAAATTCAGGAAAGGTAGGGTGTGTTAGCGAGCGCGTAACGCACCGAATCGCACCAAAAGGTAGCCTAACGCACCAGAATTTAGCGATAAATTAATTAATGAGCATTACCAGAATATAAAGCGGTGATAATTGCTGTCACCGCAGGACTAAGACTAGATAAAACCACCACAGAAGCGGTGGCAATGATGATAGTAGTAGCCATTCTCACCATACCATCTGTCCCTTTTTGATAGGCATCAAATTTATATTCTAAGCGGTCAACTTTTTGACCAAGTTCTTCTCGCAATTGAATCAACGCTTCTCTGATGTCATCATTACTGGGATTTTCGGGAATTTGCATAACCTTAATTAGCAATCAACTAACAACCGCATATATTATAGCAGTTCTCAGCCATAAATTACAATTTTTTATCAGGAGGAGGAGTCAATCGCCAACGCACTAAAAAACTATCAATACTTTCTAAACATTCCAAGTCATCTTTAGGTAAATAAGAATCTTTTAACAAGAAAGAAAAAGCCTGCTGAAACTCTTGACTATCAGCTTGAATCGGACTAGCAAAATGACAAGGAATAACCTGTTTAATCGGCCATTGGGAAATTCTCTCAACCCATTGACTAACCTCGTCAGTAGTGCGATTAAGAATCAAAGTTTGCAAAATTGGCGCGACTATTAACCTCCCCTCTCGACGCAAATTTAAAAAAGTCCTTTGCCAATCATCACCCCATTGAAAAGGGAATAAACCAAAATAGGCTTTTTTACTCTTTTCCTTAGCAGTAAAAGCATCTCTAAACACCTTAATCCAATTGGGAACAGCTAAAACAGGAGGTTGAAAATAAAGAGCAAAAAGACAAATTCTCTGCCAACCACGACGGCGATTTTCTGGGGTATCCTCCACCAAATCCTTAGCACTATTTTTAGCGTGAAACAGCAGGGGATAGGGGTCTAATTCTAAAATAGCGGGAGGATTTTCTGGGATAGAAATAATGCCATCAGTCAGCAGCAGAGTTTGAGAGTAGTGATGAAAAAAAGCCACTTCCGAGAAGTATCCCACATTCAGATCAATTGCGGGTAAAATTTCATAACTAAAATCTTTTCCTAAAGAAGTGGTTGCCGAGTCAGCAGGTAAAATTTCTGTTCGTTTTGCCGGTAAACCCAACCAACTCAAAGGTAAATTAAGAGGAAAACTCCATTGATTAGGAGCAACATAAACTATAGCCTTAGGAAAATAACGGGCAAAAGGACCGACAAAAACCTTATGTTCAATCCCAGAAATCGTCGGCAAAATAATATATTTAACTTCCCCGTGTTCACTTTCCAACTCACGCATTAAGCGAATACATTCAGGAGTCGGGGCCACTGGTGCATAAACAAATAAACCCCCAGATGCTAACCTAATTACCGTCATGCGAATCGGCACGACCACATAAAAAATACCCTGCAATTGCTCAAATGTCCAGAGCGTATCTTGCACCACTTCTTGGCGAATTGTCCGTCTTTGACCGTAGGGATAAAGTGGTACAATTGGCCAAAAAGGCCATGATAAATCTTGCGGAGTTATTGCGGCTTTTGTCATCGTCTGATTCTATCGCTGAAAATCTCTATTTTAGTTATCATAAACCTTTCTAATCCCCATGACTGATAAACTGCCCATTGATTCTTTGGTCAATACTTGGAATAGTCTCACGGGGGAAGTGATGAAAAGACTCCCCATCGACCAGTTGACTAATACTGTCCTCCAGTGGTTTAGTGTTAGTGACACTCAAGTGGCGGAAATTTTAGAAAAAGTCCGTCAAGAATTACCCACCACCGAGGCGCTGTTAATCGGCAAACCCCAAACGGGAAAAAGTTCGATTATTCGGGGAATAACGGGAGTTTCGGCGGAAATAGTCGGGCAAGGTTTCCGTCCCCACACCCAAAACACCCAGCGCTACACCTACCCCGCGGAAGACTTACCCCTGTTGATTTTTACCGATACAGTGGGGTTAGGAGATGCCTATCAACACACAGAGACGATAATCGCGGAATTATTGGCAGATTTAGCCGAAAATACGGGACGCGCCCAGGTTTTTATCCTGACGGTAAAAATTGATGATTTTGCCACCGATAGCCTTCTGGAAATTACCAAACAACTGCGGCAAAAATATCCTAAAATCCCCTGTTTACTGGCTGTAACCTGCCTTCATCAGCTTTATCCCCCTAATACCGCCGATCATCCCCCTTATCCTCCCGATTTCGAGGATATCAATCGTGCCTATCAAGAAATTAAAGAAACTTTTAAGGATTTATATGACAATTCTGTGCTAATCGATTTTACCCTAGAGGAAGACGGTTACAACCCTGTTTTTTACGGTTTAGAGGCATTTAGAGACAATTTAGCCGATTTATTGCCAAAAGCTGAGGCTAACACCATCCACCAACTTTTAGATCGGGAAACCAGCAATAAATTAGGCCATCTCTATCGGGACGTAGCCCGACGCTATATGTTAGCCTTTTCCGTCATAGCGGGAACCTTGGCGGCGATTCCCTTACCCTTAGCGACTATGCCGGTGTTAACCGCCCTACAAGTGTCAATGGTGGGGGTTTTAGGTAAATTATACGGTCAAGTCTTAACCCCATCCCAAGCCGGTGGAATCGTCAGTGCGATCGCTGGCGGCTTTTTGGCCCAGGCCATCGGTCGGGAATTGGTGAAATTTATTCCCGGTTTTGGCAGTGTTATCGCCGCTTCTTGGTCCGCTGCCTATACCTGGGCCTTAGGAGAGGGCGCTTGTGTCTATTTTGGCGATTTAATGGGGGGTAAAAAACCCGATCCTAAGAGGATTCAAAGGGTGATGAAAGAGGCTTTTTCTGCTGCCCAAGAAAGATTTAAAAATGTCGCTACGGGAGGAGATAATTGATCGGTATTCAAAGAATATAGTCATTTCAGATAAATCTGATACACTCTAGAGCGACGGGAAAATATCTTAAGAATTTGTGGTATGTAGATATAGATTCGTCCAGTGTCCGAGGGTGAACCGACTAATAACAGTTATCAGTTAGACGTTTTCAGTGCAATACCGAAGGCACTGCCTAATACTGTGCCGAGCTTGTAGTATATTAACTAAGTGTAATGCGTCTCTTGAACGGGAAACGGCTTTGCTGATTTTAAGTATGAATTGTCCCCTAGACAATTTTTCAAACCTAGTCCTAAGCGTTGGTTGTGGATAGGATTCACAATTAGCATCCATATCTTGATCCAGCAACGCCTAAAACTGTTAGAATAGGTCAAATCAATTAACTAGAGGCCCTATGTTAGCTCTAACCTATCCACACATAGAAAAAAGTGACGACCAACCCGCACATTTACAAAGATTACCGCGTATCCGCGTTGCTCAAATTGTCATGGACTACATCGCCTATGGTTGGTCCGTAGAAGAAATCTGTCGTCAACACCTTTATTTAACCCCAGCCGAAGCTCATGCAGCCATGGGTTACTATTTTGACCATCAAGAAGAAATTGACCAAGAAATCACAATGGAATGGCAACAAGTACAAGAAAATATGACTAATCAAGCTGCCAAGTCGCCTTTTTATATTCGTATGAAAGCCAAAGGGCTACTGTAAATGACTATTGCTTTGTACATGGATGTTCACGTTCCCCAGGCAATTACCGAACAGTTGCGTCGCCGAGGCATAGATGTATTAACAGCATTTGAAGACGGAACCGAACAACTACCTGATGATCAACTTTTGCTAAGAGTAACTGAGCTTAAGCGCATTCTCTTTACCCAAGACATTCGCTTTAGAGTTTTAGCCGAAACTTGGCAAGTAAAAGGCAAACCGTTTTCAGGTTTAATTTTTGGTCATCAACTTGGAGGCACTATTGGTCAATTTGTCAAGGATTTAGAATTGATTGCTAAGGCTTCTGAACCAGATCTATGGTTCAATACAGTTGAATATATTCCGTTCAAGTAATAGACAAAACATATAAAAAATGTGCCATCAGTTTCAGTGGGTAGCAGTATAATTGTTTTAGGCAGTTTGACTGGGATAAAAATAAAGCAGAACGCAATCTATCAAAGCAGCCAGTCTCATTTGAGGAGGTAAAAACTGTTTTTGATGATTCTCTCTATGTTGAATTATACGATCCAGAGCATTCTGAAGATGAGGATCGTTATCTTCTCGTTGGACAGTCAAACCGAGGACGATTGTTGATTATATCCTATACCGAAAGGGATAACTTAATACGCCTCATTAGCGCAAGAGAAGTGACAAAAACCGAGCGAGAAACCTATGAACAGGGATAAGTCAGGAATGGAAGATGATTTACGGGCAGAGTATGACTTCAAGAGCCTTCGAGTCAGAAAGTTAGGCCCTGGAAGAAAAAGTTTTGGTGGAGTTACTGTACGGTTAGAACCTGATGTCGCAGAAATGTTTCCTAGCGCTGATGCAGTTAATGAGGCACTACGATTCTTAATTAGAGTGATGCGAGATAATCAGGCTCTTGCTCCAACGGCAGCGGCTAAAAATTCAGAGGTAGCCGAAGATTAAAACGATTGCTAAATAGTCAAAAGTGCCTCAAGGCGATAGCGTTGTAGCACCTTAAACCCTATACTTTACCCACAGTTAAAAACGAAAGGAAAAAGGCAGTAAATCCGAGAGATTAAAACAATAATTTTGCTGAGTTCCACAGATAATAATCTCCGCTTGCGGTGCTAATTCGGCCATCCATTGACGACAGGCTCCGCAGGGAGTTAACTGACTAATATCATCCTTCCCATCGATACAGGCTATAGCGATCGCCCGTACTTCTCGATCGCCCGCCGCGATTATTTGCGCTAAAGTTGCCCTTTCCGCGCACAAACTCAAGCCATAACTCGCGTTCTCTACATTAGTACCAGCATAAATCTTTTTATTTGTCAAGACCGCTGCCCCCACCCGAAAACGGGAATAGGGAGAATAGGAAAGTTTCGCCACTTCCCGAGCAGTGTCACAGAGTTGTTGTCTTTCTTGGTCAGATAGGGTCATCGGCTAGATAGCATCCGAGGCAACTTTGATTACCGAAAAATTGGGTTGAAAGCCTCGCCCTTTTAGGGCGACTTTATAGGATGTATGATATTAAGAATAGCGGGCAGGGTAAGCAACCGCTTAAAAAACCCAGTCATCAACCGATGAACGCACCGTTCGGACCTCGGCGTGAGCTTTTGTCGAACGCAAAAGCTCACGGCTGAAGCCTTGAAAACTATAGTTATGGGGTTCTATAGGGGAATGCTCCTATAGGTAAAAGCTCTCAGCGTCAAGTACCAAAGAAACCAATTATTTTAGAGGTTTTGAACTGTATCCTAGGGCCTACGAAAACAGGCTTCTGTAAGGTCGCGAAAGTCTGAGGAGAGAACCACCTCTGGGTGGGATTTCGCCAGGAATCTAATTCAAGTGGACTCGTTGAGCCAGAAATTCTCAGCCGTGATGCTAGAAGAATCCACGTCCGTTTACGGCGTGGGGTATGTCAATTCTTAATTATCGCTTTGGTCGTGCTTTGATGACATCCGAGCAAGACGGCCATTTGCCTTTGAGATAAATTTCCCTCTTGACTAGGTTGGTAGAGTAAGTTTCTTTGTTCTATGTTAAGATGTTGGGGGCTTAGTTTTTGGGATTTGTTGTTGTATTGATCGGACAATACCTCATGAGCCTTTCTCTGTCAAATCTTAAGGAGTCGTGCGTTTCATTTTTGAATTGGCGATTTAAGATCAGTTTTGTTTAAGTATCTTTTACCATGACTTCTACATCGAACTTTCAGCCGAAGATAGTCTCAGAGTTTTAGCCGACCTCGAACTCAGGCTAGTTGCTCATTTTCACAGCAAAAACTGCATCCATAAATTTATCGCCGAATTTTAGCATGGAAATTGACACACTACTGCAGCAAATTGATATTGGAGAAGACCAAGAATATGAGTTTAAATCAGCCGAGGGAGGCTTGCCAAAAGACATTTGGGAAACTCTTTCAGCTTTCGCTAATACCGATGGCGGTTACATTATTTTGGGTGTTAGCGAAAAAAAACCTAGATTAGAAATTACAGGATTGCGTAACCCTAAAAATCTTCAACAAGAGTTTTGGGATAACCACAACAACCGACAAAAACTGAATATATCTATCTGTTCTAATTCAGACGTAGAAGTTAAAAAGATTAATGAATATCAGCTTCTCATTATTCATATTCCTAGAGCTACCCGAACTCAGCGTCCTGTATATATTAACAATAACCCAATGACTGGTACATATAAGCGAAATTATGAGGGAGATTATCGCTGTCATAAGGAGGAAATAGAGCAAATGTTTCGCGATGCCAGCAATGAACCTCAAGATTTTCAAGTTTTAGATAATTTTAATCTCAACGATATTGATCCTGAGACTCTGAAAGTATTTCGCCAACGGTTCAGCAATCGCGAACCCGATCATCCTTGGTTAGCATACAATGATCAACAATTACTCCATCAGTTAGGAGGATGGCGACGAGATAGAAATTCTAGCAAAGAAGGATTAACTGTAGCGGGTTTACTCATGTTTGGACGAGAACGCAGTATTTTAGATGCTTTCCCCCATTATAGTCTCGACTATCAGGAAAAATTCTCTGACGATCCTGAAAAAAGATAGACATATCGCTTAACTCTTGATGGTAAATGGGAAGCTAATTTACTTAACTCTTATTATCGTGTTTATGGCAGATTAATTAATAATTTAGATGTTCCTTTTCAATTAGATAAAGATGCCGTTCGTAAAGATGAAACCCATGTTCATGAAGCTTTAAGAGAGGCTTTAGTTAATACTTTAATCCACGCCGATCACCAGTCTTCACGGCCTATAAAGGTGGTAAAATCTATCGATGGCTATCTGTTTTCTAATCCCGGTCGTCTGAGAATTCCCCTAGAGCGTCTCTATGAAGGCGGCACTAGCGATCCTCGTAATCCTCATCTACAAAAAATGTTTCAAATGCTCGGATTAGGTGAAAAAGCTGGCTCTGGATTTGGGAAAATTCTTCGTGCTTGGAAAGAACAACAATGGTTGAGTCCCCTAGTTTCGGAAAAACTGGACCTAGAAGTTACATCTGTTAATTTACCGATGACAAGTTTTATTCCCGAAGCAGTTGAAGTGGAATTAAAAAGGATTATCGGGGATGCTTACCGTCAGTTAGGTGATCTTGATAGGATAATATTAGTATTAGCGCATCAGTTTGAGGAAATTAGTAATACTGACATTCAGCGTTATCGATCAGAACATCCCAGAGATATTAGCGAACGCCTTCGTAATTTAGTTCAAAATGGCTGGTTACACCAGTCAGGTAAGTGTCGGGGAACACGCTACACCCTACCGAACCAGAATTTTTCAGCGCAACTTTCTCTATTACCAAGCTCCGAACATTACCCACCAAGCTCCGAACATTACCCACCAAGCTCCGAACATTACCCACCAAGCTCCGAACATTACCCACCAAGCTCCGAACATTACCAACAGTTAGAGGCAATTGCTGAACCCATACGCAGAAAAGGCCGCGCTAGTAAAGATTCGGTACGAAAAGTGATTCTTGAACTATGCTCCCAACAATATCTACCCCTCCGAACATTAGCTCAACTGCTCGGAAGAGAACCTGATACTATTCGTAATCACTATGTTAACCCGATGATAGATGAGGGATTGCTGACGCTTAAGCATCCCGAACAAGGGAACCATCCTCAACAAGCTTATCGAACAGTCTCTCGATCGCATTTCCTATCAGCGCAAGATGAGTAAACACCCGCTCCTCAAATCCGAGAGATTAAGCAGACTACATCGGCAAACCACTAATTTAGCGATCGATACCTAACTTATCACTTAACATTTCCCTGACGATTTTAGCGGTAGCGGGGGCTAATAAAACCCCGTTGCGGTAGTGTCCCGTGGCCAGAATAACGTTATCGTATCCGGGCAAATATTCGATGATGGGAGCGGATTTTTTCTCCGGTCGCGGTCGCTTACCGGACCAAGTACGCACGATCGCACCCGCAGCCAAAGAGGGACAAAAAGTGATCGCTTTTTGATACACTTGCTCTAATAGGGCAGTATCATGCATAATTTCGTCCTTTTCGTCCATAAATTCCACCGTTGCTCCAATCCAGTATTCTGCTCCGGCCAAAGGCAGAATATGCAGGTCATTTCCCGTTAAAATCGGCTTAAAATCGGAACTTTCTAAGGGTTGCGTCAATTTTATCTGTAAAGCTTGCCCTAAAACCGGTCGAATCTCCACTGGATGGGTAAGAGTTTCGGTTAAAGCAGTGGAACCAATTCCCGCAGAAAGAATCAAAAAGTCGGTTTCTTCCATACCATTAGAACTATAAACCTGGGTGCATTGCCTCAAATTAGAGCCTTGAAGCTCTGTATTCCCGAAATTTTCAACTTTTATCCCAAATTGACATTTAACCCCCCTTCTTGCCGCAGCAGCGACGAGAGCCTCCGTGAGCAGGGCCGGATTAATTTGATGATCCCTGGGAGAATAGATAGCACCCTGGAGATGATCGCTGGCCACCTGGGGACATTTTTGGTTTAAAGTCTCTTGATCCCAGATTTCTAGACAATATCCCTGTTCTTGGCGGATTTGGGCTAACTTGCGCCAATTTTCTTCATCTTCGGCACTCGAGCGCAGTAGGACAATACCATCACGGTTACAGGGAATAGTCAGTCCAGTGAGGGATTCTAGCTCAGGAAGGAGGGTTTCGTAACGTTTTAAACTTTCTTGCCGCAGTTTCCAAGCTCTACCTTTAGTTTTATGGCTGATAATACCCATTAAAATCCCTAAAGCTGCCCCAGTTGCTCCTTGTCCCGGTTTTTTTTCATCGATGAGGGTAATTTCTAATCCTTCGATGGCACTTAATTCGTAGGCAATGGTGGCCCCTACTATCCCCGCACCGATGATGACAATTTTAGTCATAAACTCCAGAGGTTATTTTTCTAGCAGCAACAGGACTAAAAAAGGGTTGAGGCTGCATCTCACATTTGCAGAAATACGGACAATCAGCAATTATCAGTGATTCTTAAATTATCACAGATATATCAGCAGCTGCGTGTAAGCATCCCACCGAAAAACTAATGCGCGGGGGGTTTGGGGGGTTCTACCCCCCAAAGACTTGGATTGAGTGATAAAATCGGAAGTAATGACCAATTTTAGAAGACAGTTTACATTTAAAAATCCCAACTCAACAGATTTACAAAAATGAGATGCACCCAGGGTTGAACAGGTTGCCACCCCGATAATTAATTACAGAACCCGGAAAATAAAAGGATAACGGAAAACCTTATAGACATCTTTCCAGACTTGCAGGATAGCAAGAATGGGGAGAACAATATTCACCACAGCAAGAATCGGTAAGAGCAAATAACCGATTAAAACCCAAACTAGAATCCCAGCAATTAGGTAGTATAACCACATATTCAGGTGAAAGTTTAAAGCTTCTTTGGCTCTTCTGGTTTCTGTGTGGAAATGAGGTCTATACTGATGGGTTTTTCCATAAAATAGTCCTAAAAGTGTTGCCTAGTAAGCATTTCACGATTCCATAAGCAAAAATTATCACACAAAGTCGAGAAGAGCCGCTTCTTTGGCGTTTTCCTTCACCGTTTCATCATCAGAAATGAAATAAATAGCTAAGGGAATTCCCACTGATACCAGCGTAGCAGTCAAAAAGATCGAAGCATGACAAGCCACGGATAGGAGTCTTTTTTTGGTTAAATCTTCACTCATGACCATTGGGTTTATCCCCCTAAAATTGGCGGAGAAAGCGGATATCGCTATTATAACAACGGCGAATATCGTCTATCTCATGTAATACCATAGCAAATCTTTCCACGCCAAAACCAGCAGCAAAACCCGTATAGATTTGGGGGTCATAACCGACTGCTTTTAAGACATTGGGATCCACCATACCACAGCCCATCACCTCCAACCATTTGCCTTTCCACTGCACATCTACCTCGGCCGAGGGTTCAGTAAAAGGGAAGTAGGAAGCGCGGAATTTAACCGGTAAATCGGCCCCAAACATTTGCTTAAGAAATTCTTTAATTGTTCCTTTCAAATCCGTAAAGGTTAATCCCCGGTCCACCGCTAATAATTCCACTTGATGGAAAACCGCGGAATGGGTTGCATCCACGGTATCACGACGATAAACGCGGCCCGGGGCCACAATCCGAATTGGGGGTTCATGACTTTCCATGTAGCGAATCTGCACCGGGGAGGTATGGGTCCGCAATAAACGACCATCCCTCAAGAAAAAAGTATCCTGCATATCCCGGGCCGGATGGTCAGCAGGGATATTTAAAGCCTCAAAATTATAATAATCGCTTTCTACCTGCGGCCCGGTGGCGATGGTGTAACCCAGACCGACGAAAATATCGATCATGCGATCAACTGTGCTATTTAAGGGGTGAATTCGCCCTAAAGGACGGCTAAGAGCAGGTAGGGTGACATCGAGGGTTTCCGCCGCTAATTTCGCCTTAATTTGGGCATTCTGGAGACTTTCTCGCTGGGATTCCAGCAGCGATTGTACTAATTCTTTGACCTCATTAGCGATCGCACCGAGGCGCGGTCTCTCTTCGGGGGTTAATTTGCCCATTTCGCGTAAAATCTGCGATAATTCTCCTTTCTTACCCAGATAATTCACCCTTAGCTGTTCTAAGTCTTCTAGGGTTGTTGTTTCTTCGATGGAATTTTCCGCTTTCCCTGTTAAGGTTTTTAGGGCAGTTTCGATCGGATGGGGGGATAAACTCATAATTAGGGCATTTTATGGGGCAGCATTCTAGTCTAGTTTATCTGCTGCCGTGGCGAGAGCGGCAGCATCGATCAAAGCTAATAGCTATGTGCTAGGATGGAAGTTGAGAATAAAAGTCGGCACTGCGGCTCGTTGTCAGTATTAATGGTCAAAGCGTTTCTGTTTAGTATTGGTTCAGCTAGTTCCCGAAATCTTGGTTCTCTACAAATCTGTTGTTTTTATCTGTGCAAGGATAGGTTTTATGTCAATTTATGTTGGTAATCTCCCCTTCGAGGTTGACCAAGACGACGTAGTTGAGGTTTTTAAAGAATACGGTAAAATTAAGCGCGTTCACCTCCCCATGGATCGGGAAACGGGAAAAAAACGCGGGTTCGCTTTCGTGGAAATGGAAACCCCAGAGGAAGAAACGAAGGCTATTGCCGCTCTTGACGGCGCTCAATGGATGGGGCGAGAATTAAAAGTCAATCAAGCTCGTGAAAGAGAACCCAAATCTTCCTTCGGTGGTGGCAATCGCAATCGAGATCGTCGCTACTAATCCCCAATCGTAACCATTCTAGGCTATGATTACCTAACTTCTTTTCATTGTCAATGGGGGGAGCGATCGCTCGTTTCCCCGCTTGTCTATCTAATATCCCAAGGAGATTCTTGTGGCTAAACGTCGTAATTTGAAAAAAGAAAAAGCTGAACGCAACCGCGCCTACGCGCGTCAATTCCGGGCTGCCTCTAATCGTACCACCACCAGAGGAGGTAGAGGCGGTTATTCCAGCGATCAAAGACAATCTTCGGAAAATGAAGGGGCAGCCGATACCTAATCTGCTGACTTAGTTAAACTAGCAATAAAAGCCCTAGCCTCGCTTTTATTGCTGACTATTCCATCTAAAGTCGCCCCCAACACCGCCGCAAGTAATAGTTTAAACTGGGGACCGGGTTGATAACCCAAAGCTTTTAGGTCATTGCCGTCGATAGGAGCCTCAATCTGCGACCATTTAGTTAAATATCGCCAGATTAAACCCCGAATCCTAGTCTGACTCCTCACCGCCACCAATAACAAACTAGGAACCTGATAACCATTGAAAAAGCTGACGATTTGACTAATGGGGCGATCATAAGCAAAATTATTGCTAATCTCCTTTTCCATAACTTCTAGTTTTTGTAAACGCCCCACAGTATCTTTAGGCAATTGTAAATTATTAGCGATCGCTATTCTTTCCCCCACAGCCAGAGAAGCGATTAATAATTCCAACCGCATTAACCAAGCATTCACTGGCAATTCCAGACTTAAACAATCTAACCAACGACTGAGACAGCGCAATTGTCGCCATAAAGCCCGATTTAAACTTAAATCCCCGTGTAAACAGTGCAAAGCCCCCAAATCGGCCAACTTTTCTAAGGCACTTTCCCAGTAATCCGCCTCTAAAATATAATTCAACTCCGCTTTTAAACGGGACTGTAAAGCGGGTGCATTCTGATTTTGTTGCCGTGAGCGATCATAAACCCCACTTTCGATCGCATACCTAATATAGTTTTCTGTCAAGGGTTCAATAACAAATCTTAAGCGAGTGGCAAAACGCACCGCTCGATAGATGCGCGTTGGATCCTCAATAAAACTATTAGCGTGGAGAACCCGGATGTGTTGGGCGCGTAAATCCAACATACCGCCAAAAAAGTCGAGTAATTCTCCCTCTTTCGGCGAAGTTAGGCGAATTGCCAGAGCATTAATCGTAAAATCCCTTCTATACAAATCCTGTCGAATCGAACTAGCCTCCACTTGGGGATTACTGGCAGGATAGGGATAGAATTCCGTGCGTGCCGTGGCGATATCCACCCATAACGAGCCAAAACGCTCATCTTTGTGCCATAACAAAGCCGCCGTCTGAAATTCCCCGTGAATCGATAACCGGGCCCCCGGATAAATTTCCTGTAAACAATTAGCCAAATCCACCCCCGCACCCACATCGGCGGCACGATGGCAGCCATCCACCACTAAATCGATATCCTGTAACAATAAACTATCCCTTTCTGTGGCTAACAATAAATCCCGCACCGCACCCCCAACCAGATAGAGATGCCAACCGCGTTTTTGAGCGGCAGCGGCAGCAGCTTGCAGGAATGACCATAAAATCGGCTCTAAACGCTCTTTAATCGCCGGTAAAAGACAGGAAACCAAAGCAACCCCTTCAAAACGCACCCGCTCATTTTGATGAATCTGTCTTAATACATCTGTACGAGTGACGATACCGACTAACTGCCCATTTTCTAGTACAGGTAAACGCCCCAAATCATACGTTACCATCAGCGACTCGATTTCCTGAAGAGAAGTGTCGGGGGTAATAGTTTTCGGATTACAAGTCATGTATCCCTTCACAGGAGAGCGAGAAAAGCCGTGATGGAGAGCTAAATCGAGGTCACGACGAGAAATCACCCCAACTAAGCGATCCTGCTCATCTACCACCGATAACCCCGAATGGCCGTAACGAAAAAGGATGCGCTCGGCTTGAGATATGGAAGTATCGGGACGAATTGTCCGCACCGGAGAAGACATTAAATCCCTAGCGGTAGGAGAAGGGGGAATTTGAGCAATTAAGTCCCCCAGTAGTTGATTTAACTGTTGAACTGGCTGAACATCGCGAAAACTCACCGAAGCGGCCTGAGCATGACCACCGCCGTTATAGGGGGAAAAAAGCTGATATAGATTCACTCCATCGATCCTAGAGCGACCAATCACAGTTAAACGCTGTCGGGATTTATCTTCCTCGTCTTTACTATAACTATGACCAAAAAGTAGCGCATCACTATCGGATAATTCCAGTAGGCGCTCGGCCACACTAGACAAACCCGGGATAAAATCGGCAGTATGGAGGAGAACGTGGGCGATTTTACGGTCATGGATCGTTTTAATCTCTAGATTTTCCCAAGCAAGGCTAAATAACTCCTGTAAGCGCGGAGAAAAACTCGGTTGACAGTATTGGGCGATCGTTTTAATGTTAGCAGCACAGGTCATTAACCAAGCCAAAGCATAGGCATCCCTGGGGGTACTACCGGCAAAAGTCAGGGAACCCGTGTCAACATGAATACCGAGCGCCATTACCGTCGCTGCCATCGAGTTTGGCTTAATGTGGGCTTTTTGTAAAGCTTCCACAATCAAAGTCGTGGTGGCTCCCACCGCCTCTAAATGGACGCTAGAGGCATGAATATCGCTTTCACTATCCAAATGATGATCATACAATTCGATCGCCTGTAAATGCCCTAAATCGAGCCACTGGGAGGCTTTTCCCAGACGCTCTCGCCACTGATTATCAACGATAATTAAAGAGCGAATACGGTCCGGATTGACACTACGCATTTCAATTAAAGCGAATTCATCCCGATGCAGGGCCAAAAATTCCCTCACCGTCGGATGCGCGCCTCCCGTTAACACAATGCGACTACCCGCTTTCAGCAACGATAAACCCACCGCTGCCCCCAAAGCGTCAAAATCCGCCGTTTGATGACATAAAATTAAATCCATATTTTTTAGTAAGGAGAAGTTATCGGGATTTTTTCTGTATCTATTGTTACTAAATGCTCGGCAATAACCGGGTCAAGTACTATAAGTTAGCAAATCATGACTGAGAGAAACCGATGTTGTTCAAAATTTTAGTAATTCTCCACACCCTAGGGGCGACCGTCTGGGCCGGTGGTCATTTATTGTTGGCAGTCACCGTTCTACCCCAGGCCCTCAAAAACCGAGAACCAGACCGAATTCGTCAATTTGAGCAATATTTTGAAGGTTTTGGGTTATCTGCGCTATTGTTGCAGGTAATAACAGGCCTAGGACTGACTTGGATTTATTTGCCCGGTTTTCGTGATTTTTGGTCATTTGATAGTTTTTTATCGGTTTATATAGGCATTAAGTTAGCTTTACTGCTATTAACTCTCATCTTGGCCCTTCATTCCCGCTTTTTTCTCATTCCTAAACTGAGCGAGGAAAACTTAAATTTCCTCGCCCTGCACATAGTCGCCGTCACCACTCTAGCAGTATTGTTCGTCATTTTTGGCGCGGGCATCCGTTTGGGGGGCTTGACCATTAGCTTTTAGCAGTTCAGCAGTCTGGAGACCTTTCTAGGGCAGGTTTGGCGAAAACGCGAAAATACTGTAATCTGGGCAAGGGATTACAGGGAGTCACTTCCCCCACCTAACCCTTACAATCCTGCTTTTGGCAAGGATGGAGACATCAAAAAAATTTTAGAACCCGCTGCGGCTGGGTAGTCACTGGCAGTAAAATTAAAATGCTCGTGGATTCAGTCTGACAGGGATATCTCCTGGGAACCCCTGATTCAGAGAGGACTTAGAGGAAGGATCGTCCAGTTAAGTTGAGTGGAAGCGAGGCTCTTCCATACAAGTATCAAATCTGGGAGAATTATCTAAATAAACATCAACTGCTTTAGGAGAACCCAATCATGTCTATTGTCTTTCAATTTTTTCTCATTGCCCTAGTTTTATTTTCCTTGCTGATGGTGATTGGTGTCCCCGTTGCCTATGCTTCCCCCCAAAACTGGGATCAATCGAAACCCCTTCTCTATGTGGGTTCGGCAATTTGGGCGATTTTAGTCGTTGCCGTCGCTATTTTAAACTTTTTAGTGATTTAGTCTTGATCAGGGGGACGGGGGACAGGAGTCAGGATCCGGTCGTCAGGAGTCAGTATTCTCCCCACACCCCACACCCCACACCCCACACCCCACTTCCCACTCCTATCCCCTTCTACCTATGACTGTTTTTGAGGGAAATTTTACCGAAGATATATCGTCCTGGCGCTTTGCGATCGTGATTGGTCGTTTTAATGATCTCGTCACTGATAAACTGTTATCAGGCTGTCAAGACTGTCTGAAGCGTCACGGGGTTGATGTCAATCCCGATGGCACCCAAGTCGATTATATCTGGGTACCGGGTAGCTTTGAAGTGCCAATGGTAGCCCGTCAAGTCGCCCTTTCCCACCGTTACGATGCCGTTATTTGTCTAGGGGCAATTATTCGCGGCCAAACGCCCCATTTTGACTACGTTGCTGCCGAGGCTGCTAAGGGTATTGCTGCGGCCGCTTTTCAGACAGGTGTTCCCGTTGTCTTCGGTATTCTCACCACTGATACTCTACAACAGGCCCTCGAACGGGCTGGTATTAAAAGTAATTTGGGCTGGAATTATGGCCTATCTGCCCTAGAAATGGCTAGTCTCATGCGTCAATTGCGCCCCCGGGATGAAGATAAACCCCTAGGATTATTGGAAAATAATCCCCCACAGGCACTGATGGAAGGCTAAGAAAATTCCCCCAGCATTTAGGATTTTAGTTGTCCCCACTCCCCAAGAGTTCCACTGATGAGCGAAGCTGAACAGAACAAATATATTAACCAACTCAGACGGCAATTAGTCAACGCCGTCGAGAGAATCAAGACTCTGGAATTAGATTTAGAACCAGAGGGGCGGATTACGGCAGCTTTTGACGCTATGGAACGGCATATAGATGAAAAATTCGCCGCAGTGGATGAAAAATTCGCCGCAGTGGATGACAAATTCGCCGCCATTGACAAGCGTTTTGATCGCTTGGAACATCAGTTCAACCGACTACAGGCTAAGATAGAAGTGGTTCTCGAAGCTATTACCGGTTTGGGGGATTTGCCAGAAGATGAATCATTGTAAAAAAATGCTCCAAACCACTTGACAAATGCTCTGAGATTTGGCATAATTAGGGAAGTGTAAAAAAACGGCTTGCGGGCATAGCTCAGTGGTAGAGCGTCACCTTGCCAAGGTGAATGTCGCGCGTTCGAATCGCGTTGCCCGCTTAGAAAAATCTTGAAATAGATCTTAAAATTGGGATGAATAATTTAGGGGTATCCCTTAAGATAGGAATTACCCGTGAGAAACAGGTTTCAGGATTTTGGGCAACCATTGAATCCCTGAGCTATTGCTCACGAGCGACTAAAAACAACCGTTTATAAACAAAAAATTAGCTTGTGCGACCGCATAAATATACCAAAATCGACCAACACCAAGACTATCCTTGTCCCTGTCGTCGGAAAGGGACATTATGCCCGATTTTATTGACCGATGCCTTTGGTTGCGATCGCTGTCAACAGATATTTGTGCTACAGGAAAACGGTCAAATTATCGAACAATTAGCCCCCCAGTACCCCTATAAACGCACTTGGCGCTGGACGGGATTTCGTTGGGTGAGTACCAATCAGCGCCTTGGACAAGAGGTATTACCTCTGATGGTGGGGATAATTCTGTTATTATCGATCGTCTGGCTACCCTTAATTTTGAAATCACCGCCGGGGGTAAGCGTGATTTTTGGGGCAATTCTAGTTATGCTATTAGTTATTTTGCCCGCATTCATCTTTTGGTTAGCCTATCGACGCTAGACAAGAATCTATGATCGAAAGTTCCCCCAAAACCCCCCCGACGATCTTTAAGCAAGCATACAATGCTTTTCTGGCTCTAGGTCAATTTAATGGCAACGAAAGAAATCGCGGAGTAATTGCGATCGCTAAGGGCATTAAAACTGGCTTTGATCGTATTTTAGAAGCCAATACCCTCGATTTAGAAGTCAGTCGAGAGATGGCCGTCTCAGAACAAATGATTCGCTGGTTACGGTTAACTCCCGAACGTTTAGAGACGACGGTGGAGGTATTGCAACAACTAGCGGAAGCATCGGATCCGCTGCAACAGGTAATTAACGCAGCCTATCAACTTAATCCTTCCCAAACCTATTGCCAAAGGATGCCTTTAGGAGTGATTGCCTTCGTCTATGAAGGTTTTCCGGAATTAGCAATGGTAGCGGCGGGATTTTCCCTAAAAAGTGGCAATAGTTTGATTATTCGCGGTTCCAATGCCTCTAGTCATTCCGATGAGGTGATTACGGAAATTATCCAAGAAGCATTGGAAGATGTGGGTTTACCCGTGGATTGTGTCAGTGGTTTACCCTGTGATTCTAGTCCCTCCCTAGAGGAGTTGCTGACCCAGGAAAATTATGTTAATTTGATTATTCCCTACGGTCGCCCTAGTTTAATCGGTCGGGTGAGTCAATTGGCTACGGTTCCCGTTTTGCGCGCGGCCATGGGAAACTGTTATTTGTATTGGTCTCCTAGTGGCGATTTGGAGTTAGCTCGTCAGGTAATTATCGATAGTCATGGCAGCATACCAGATCCGGTTAACGCGATCGAAAAAGTTTTAATTAGTCCCCATCACAATTCTTCGACTTTAAGTCGTTTGTTTAAAAGTTTGCAGGAAAAAGGCTTTAAATTGCGGGGAGATACCCGATTAGCGGCGGATTTTCCCGAACATTTAACCATTGCTACCGATAATGATTGGCAAAGACCCTATTTAGAAAAAACGGTGGCCTTTAGGTTAGTGGATACCCTCACTGATGCGATCGCTTGGATTAATAAGTATAGTAGTGGTCATGCGGATTGTATTGTCACCGAATCCTATCGAGAAAGTCGTCAATTCGCCATGGAGTCCGATAGTGCTTTAGTTTATATCAATTCTTCACCCCGATTTGATCGCAATCCCAAACAGGGAGAATCGGTATTTTTGGGCATTTCCAACCAAAAAGGCCAGCGCCGGGGCTTAATCAACCTAGAAACCTTTACCACCCTTAAACAGGTGGTGCAGGGCTAGTTTTTTTCAGTGATCAGTAATCAGTGAACAGTCAACAGTAATCAGTGAACTGAAAACTCACATCTGATAACTGATAACTGATAACTGGTAACTGATAACTGAGAAAACGGTAGCAATTTCTACCAAAAGTCCCAATAAAATTCGTTATTGTCATAAGGTCATGACGGAATGTAATTAAAACCAGAAAGAATGCGGATCGAGCAATTGCAAGCCTTTTTAGCCGTAGCCGATACGGGCAATTTTGGTCAAGCCGCGCGCCAGTGTGGAGTCACCCAATCGACTATCAGCCGCCAGATTCAATCCCTAGAAACCGATTTGGGCTTACCTCTTTTTCATCGTACCGCTCAAGCGAAGTTAACCATTGCTGGCGAGAAATTACTGCCCCGGGCGAAACGAATTTGTCAAGAATGGACGAATGTTCACGAGGAAATCACTGACCTACAGGCAGGAAAACAGCCAGAATTGTGTGTGGCGGCGATTCATTCCGTATGCGCCCACTATTTACCGCCGATTTTGCCGAAATTTTGTGCTGAATACCCAGAAGTTCAGTTAAGAGTTACAGCCCTAGGCAGCGATCGCGCTTTAAAAGTGCTGCGGGATGGTTTAGTAGATGTGGCGTTGGTGATGAATAATCGTTTTCTCACCTCTAGCCCGGAGATGGTGGTCGAGGTATTATACCAAGAAGCGATCGAAATTCTCATGGCCGCTAATCATCCCCTCGCCCAATACAAAGAAGTGCCATGGTCGGAATTAATCCCCTATCCGCAAGTGGTTTTCAAAGATGGCTACGGAATGCAAAGATTAGTACAAGAATGGTTTTCCCGTCAGGATGCCCACCTAAAAACTGTCATGGAATTAAACACCCTTGATGCTTTTCGCGGTGTGGTGCGTCAGGGTAATATTATCGCTCTTCTGCCCCAATCTGCCCTGATGGAGGCTCGCAGCGATGTCACCCTCGCCATTCGTCCCCTTCGACTTGGCTCAGGGCAAGCTCTTGCTTCCCCTAGTGGCGAAAATCCCCATGCTAATAATGGTAAATTTAGTCATCGTCTCACCCGTCAGGTAGTCCTTGTCACCACCAGCGATCGCCTACAGATACCACCGATCGCTCATTTTTGTCAATTAGTGCGGCAAATGAAGCAAAGTGTGGTTAAAAACCTAGAAAATCACCACGTCCAGCCTTAAAAATCCCAATCAATCCCATTTACTCTTTATTTTCTTCCTTGAGATGAGCGATACTTTTCGAGAATTATTAAAAGCGATCGGTAGTGGCACCCATACGGGCAAAAATTTAACCCGTCCTGAAGCGGCAATGGCCACCAAGATGATGTTAACCCAAGAGGCAACCCCGGCCCAAATCGGTGCTTTTATGATTGCCCATCGCATTAAACGCCCCACCAGCGATGAGTTAGCGGGAATGCTTGATGCCTACGCCGAGCTTGGCCCGCAAATACCCCTAGAATCAGCCTCTTTTCAGCATCCGATCGCTATTTTTGGCAATCCCTACGATGGACGCTCTCGCACTGCCCCGGTTACTCCGATCACTACTTTAATCCTAGCGGCGGCGGGGATTCCCGTAGTCCTGCACGGGGGCGATCGAATGCCGACTAAATACGGTATTTCCCTCAAGGAAATCTGGCAGCAATTAGGAGCAGATTTTAGTCAATTATCCTTAGCAGCAGTGAAAGACTGTTTAATCACCACAGGATTGACTTTTTTCTATATTCCGCGCCATTTTCCCCTAGTACAGAATTTCATCACCTATCGGGAGCAAATCGGTAAACGTCCGCCCATGGCCACGGTAGAGTTAATGTGGTCGCCTTTTGTGGGTAATATTCATCAGATATCGGGTTTTGTTCACCCCCCCACCGAGGATCGTTTTTGCGAAACTTTTGCCCTGAGAAATATCTCTCACTTCACCACTGTGAAAGGATTAGAGGGGAGTTGTGATTTAGCCTGTAATCGGACGGCGATTATTGGTTTGGGAAATCCCACCGATCCCCCTTCCTTTCAGCGATTTTTCCTAAATCCTCGCGATTATGGCTTCTGTCCCTCAGATTATCCCCTCGAATCTTTAGAAATGCTCACCGCTAAATTAAAGGGTTTATTAGCTGGAGAACATAATGAATTAACCGATGCGGCAATTTTTAACGGTGGTTTTTATCTTTGGCGCTGTGGAATTGCGCCAGATCTACCCACGGGTTTCCAGCAAGCACAAAAATCTTTACAGTCAGGAAAAGCCCTGGCTAAACTAGAACAGATCAGTAATTATCTCGAAAATCAGGAATAGATAGGGTTTGCTGAATAATGGTAAAACCCTTTTAAAATAAAGCTTTTGACCTGTTAAAGTCCGATGTTAGTGCAAGAAAATAGGATTGGGACTTTCAAAAACCTTGCATTATCCTTCTTGTAGTACATCGCTTGGTACAAAAAGCAAGGGCAACAAAGCCTAAAACGACCGGCTACTGACGACCGACGACCGACTCCTACCCCCAGGAAAAACTTTTTCAGCAGACCCTAGATAGGAATGGGGCTGTAGGGGAAATTACCTAAAATGTCGGATGAATGCCCCCGCTAGATTTTTCGACAAGATACTCACCTTTGCGGGGGATGAAATCCGACCAGAATACAAACTAACAGGCTACAAACTATCTGATGATCGACGTAAAATCAGATTTACTGACGGTTTTCAAGCAGGAGAATTTGATTTATGGTGTAGTCAGAAGACATTAGTTTATTATTCAGATCAACAGATTAGACGGGTAAGAGTTGTTAGACGTGCTGACGGTTATTATTGTCAGTTTTTGATTGACGTAGAACGGCGAGAATACCATAAACCAACGGGACAAATAACAGGAATTGACTTAGGGTTAAAGGAATTTTATACCGATGCCCAAGGCAATACTGTAGAGAATCCACGTTATTTAAGAAAGTCAGAGCCTCGACCCTTCGACTTCGCTCAGGGTTAACACTGAGCGAAGTCGAAGTGTCAACGGTACTGTTGGGCAAACAGAAACCGACCCAAATGCCTTGGGAGAGTCTGGCCTCTGGATTCTTAATGGAGACATTGAGAATCTAAGCTGTCTCGTTGAACAAGGAATTTACGATAACGCTCTTGGAGGGAGTCTGGCAAAAGTCTTACAGTCTCTAAACTCTAGCTCTCTTATGGGGTAAGCCTTCAAGCTATCGCTAACTAACAGAAACCCGAAATTTGAGTTTTTATTAGAAAAAAAGTTAGCGTTCGCTTGTCAACCGAGGGTTTCAGAATCTGGATTCGGTCGGGGATTCCCGAAAGTTCCAGAAGAGCGTTAGTGATATGGAAAGAATCCCCTGTCACAGCGTAGCTTGACGGTGGGAGTATGTCAATTGATTCAAATTAATTAACTCGCTGCCATAAACGTTGAATTTCTTTCCTCAGTTGTGCATCAGGAGGCTGGCTAAATTGTACAGAAGGATTGACCTGCACACCTGGAATATTCTGATTCCAGGGACTGTTGGAGACTGATTCTAAATTTATGCCACTTATCACAGGGCGAAACCCGTAGCGGACGAATACTTCCTGTTGGGAAGGCTGTCTGAGAAAGGCGACAAACTCCCTGGCTGCTTTCGCTTGTCCCTCATTCACATCCCGCCGTGCGATTGCGGCCGTCGCTACTGTCTCAATAGTCGGGTCAAGATAGTAGATTTGGTAAGGTTTTCCCTGGGTAGTTTGGGCTTGGGACCAGCGATAGAGGGCGATACTTTCGTAGGTGGTCGCCACATCAGCGTCGTTGGGTCCGCGAGCAATAAATTCCCGCAAGAGAATGTCACTCGAAAGGGGCGGCTGATAGACGGAACGCTTAATCAGAGCAAACAAAGATTGAATTCCCGGCTCATTCAAGTTAGTACCAGTTAGGGGACTTCCGCCAAGATTGGACTGGGACCACAAACTTAAGGTTAACTGACCACTGTTGGAACGGCTAGGGTCTGTCATGACAAAATCGAAGCTTCCCCAGGTAGATTGTCCGCCAATAGCAGTCCAGTTACGCTGTTGCATGGCCCGTTCTACACTTTGCCATTGAAAGCGTCTCCCAGGGAAGATAATCTTTCCTCTCTCGGGCCAAGCGATACCCACCAGGAAGGTTTTGACAATGGGTTGGGGCATATCGTAGAAGGGATTGCTTTCTCCCTGTACCGCCAGGCGATCGCGCAATTCCTCTAATATTTCCCCATTGGCTGGAATGAGGATAGTAGGTGTAAAGTCATGTTTCTGGTCGATGTAGTTATTAACTATGTCCTGAGAGCCTTGAAACTTGAGTTCTAAGTTAATGTTGGGATGAGATGCCTCGAATTGTGGCTCTAGGACTGCCAATGGTTCTTGAAGTTCCGTCCCACTGACGATGGTAAGGTTTTGCTGCACGCCTGGAAGAGGTGCATAAGCTAAAGCGAAAGCAATTAGGGCGATCGCAGCCGAAATTATTGCCCGTCTGCGTTTCGATTGAGGGCTGTTTCTCCTAGTGGGAGGCGTTAAGAGTCCTGGTTGCATGGCGAGTAATTCTTGAATGCGGTTGTTAGTGGGAGGATGGGTGGCAAATAAGCGATTGACAAGTTTACCCTTGAAGGGATTAATAATTAGAAGGGGAGCCAATGCCGGGTTTTCTTCTGTGGATATTGACTGCTGTTGGCTGTTATTTTCTAATCTTTCTAAGGCGTTAGCGAGGGCGCGAGGATTTCCGGTTAAACTTGCTGAACCTGCATCAGCAGCATACTCTCTCGTTCGAGATATGGCTAATTGAGTTAAGGTAGCCGTAAGGGGCGCAAGCAGCAAGGTAGGGAATAAGGCGGCTAGGCGGATGGGATTGGCGTTGCGGTAGTTAAACATGGCAAACATTCCCGTCATTCCTGTTTCCGTGAGGAGAGAAATTGCTACAGAAATAGTGACAGCAACTGTAGCAGTAAGGGCATCACCGTGTTTAATGTGGCTAAGTTCGTGGGCGATAACGGCTTCTAATTCGTCTTCAGGAAGCAGTTTCATCAACCCTTCTGTAATGCAGACAACACCCCGTTGGGGATTCCTTCCAGTAGCAAAAGCATTAGGAGAAGAAGTAGGAATGATATACAGTTTAGGTTCTGGTAAATTTGCCCTGTAGCACAGCACTTCAACTATGGGTTTGAGTATAGCTTCTTCTTGAGAATTGGCAGGACGAACATCAAAAGCGGCTAAAACAACTTGGTCGGAATAGAACCAGAGACTAAAGTTAATTACAGCAGCAACGATTAAGCCGATAACTGCACCAATTATCCCGCCGATGAGTAGATAAGCCGTCAGAACTAAGATGCTGCTTAATAACGCTAATAAAGCAACTGTTTTTAAGAAGTTCATTAATCGTCAATCTCCAGGGTAGTATTGTGGTGTTGATTTTTCCAGTTTAGTTGATTGATTAGTCAGGTTCAAGAAATGATAAAATCAATATTTTCTTGAAAGCCACTCAATTCTTCACTCAAATTTCTTAACTCTATAAGTTCTTCCGAATTAGTCAAGTCAGCCGTCCGCAATTTATTTTGTAATTGTTGCAGAACCCCAGCCGAGTCTTGAATCACAGTGTACAAGCTAGTTAATTTTGCTTGACGAGTATCTTGTCCTTGTTGTGCTAATTCAATATTCCGTTCTAAACTGGCTTGCAACTGTTCTAATTGTTTACGAGATACACCGAAACTCGAACGAATTTTACTTTTAACTTCCAAGAGTTGCTGTTGTAACTCATTGATTGACAATAAGGATTCACTTTCTGGCAAACGTTGAGCAATTTGTTCTATTTTTTGGGGAAGTTCAATAGCACTATCGCAAGCTTGCTGTACGGCGATTAATAAGTCCATTTGCACTGAACTGCTGCTTAATAATTGGTTAGCTTCTTGACGCAGAACTTCTGCCTTTCCTGCTAAACTTTGAGCCGAACCTTGAATAACTTGCAGTTCCTGTTGTAATTGTTGTTTGACCCGTTTCTCCCCATCTGGTTCTCTAGCTTTCAAGGCGGTTGCGCCGACTACAGTTACCGCCAATGCTGTTGGTAAAGTAACAGTATTAGATAATCCCAAAAAGCGAACACCAACAACTAAAACGATCCCGCCTGCTAAAACGGCTAAAGGGTAATAAAGAGGGTTAGCAATTTTCATTTTTAGTTAACCGTTGATGATTGATGATTAATGATTTAGTATTCATTACCTAAAACGGGAGCATCTCATTTATGCAAGTGAGTAATTATACTTATCACTAAAACTGTTTTCCAGCAAGGCTTTCAAAATAGCTTGACATAAAAACCTGATTTAGGGGTTACAAAGGTGAGATGCTCCCCCTAAAACTCTACTTGCAAGTCTCCCATCACAGTTGATATAGTCGCCGGATCTCCTTGACGATAGTAACCGCCGTTAACTTCGGCAATTTTTTGCAAAGCCTGGGGATTAAATTCTCCTTCTTTCCCATAACCAATAGTAAAGAAAGCAATTCGCTGATCGGAAGAAAAGCCACTCTTTTGCAACTCTTGTTCCAACTGATCCAGATTAATTTGTGACCCCGAATCTTCTCCATCAGTTAAGATTAACACTGCATTAATAGTATCAGGGCGCAAATTTTGAGATAGCCAGTTGCGGGCATAGAGGGCGCTATCATAAAGCCTTGTACCACCATCTGCCCGCAGTTGGCCAATAAATTCAATACCCCGATCTCGCCCCTGTGGAGTTCCTTCTATAATCACAGGTTCGTTAATAACTGAATTGAAACTAATTAGGGCAATTCTTTCCTTCGGCCCCAGGTTCTGAACGTAATTAAGTAAAGTATTCTTAACTGATGTCATTTTTTGCCCTTTCATCGACCCAGAAGTATCAATTACTACTGCTACTTGCGACGGTTTCTTAGCATAATTTTGCCAGCTTTTAAGCATGGCTTCAACTACTTCTGGTTGGGGCGAACGGTAAGAGTCATAGGTGGGTTGAGGATTCACGCCAAATTCAGCAGAAAACTTGCTTCCCAAGGCTACTCCTGGAACACCCGGTCGCAGTCCCAAATCTGTGGCAATTTGTTGGTTTTCGGGCAAAAGAATGAATTCAATTACCTTTTCAGCAGCTTCTTTTTCTCGGTCACTTATCCAAGGCGCATTGGCTAAAATTGCCCGCATATTGGAACTGAAAGTAGCCTTGGGATAGACGGCTTGATAGCGCGTTTGATTGGAACCAGCTTGGCTGTTAGCAGCAATTACCAAAGACTCGTAAACTGAGGCTACCGAAGCCCAAAAGGGTCCGTTGGCGACCATAGATTGGGCAAGAGAAGCGGTAGAAGTACCGTAGCGAGTGATTTTACTCTGGATCTGTTGAATTTGTCCCTGATATTTTTCTACGTCAGCTACAGTCAGATCTTCTGGGCGCTTACCTGCTACAGCAGCAAATTGGGCCACCAGGGTTTGTAAGCCGGAATTAGAACGGGTAGGCGCGGTGTGAACGTAAGTGATGGGAAGTGGTGGGGCTTTGGGATCGAGTTGGCGGTAGTTACCCAATTTAGCTAGGGCGACGAAGGGATCTTCTACTTTTTCTAAACCCTTGGCGAGTTCAGCAGTTGTCATTAATACCATCGGACTGTAAGCGATCAGGGGTGAGTCGGTAATTTTTGGGATGTAATTTTGTCCTGGAAATAGCTTGTTCATCTGGTAGATGAGTTGACTCTGATAAATTTCGCCATCGACGGATAAAAGGGTGGGAAATTCGGGCGCATCGGCTTTAAGAGTTCCCTTTTGGTACTGTTGGGACAGCGAGAGAATTGTTTGGACTACATCGCCACTTCCTTTAGCTTCGCAACTGAGGTAAAAGGCTTCACCGCTAGCGAGTTTGGGTTGGCTTTGGTTCAATTTCGTGGCTGCTTGCTGACAGAATTGGGCTAAGTCGCTTCCCACGAGAAATTTGACTTCAAGTCCCTGTTGTTTGGGTTGTTGGCTTCCTTGTTGCTGGGGTTGCTGTCCACAAGCGCCTAGAAATAGCAAGGTAGCCAGGACGGTTAAGGGAGTAACTGAGGTTAAATAACGAGAAAAAGGAAGATTTTGGCGTTTAATCATGAGTCTTGACAGAGTAATAACCAATAAAGCACGAAGTTACTCGGATCAATGCAGATGGGATGAGAACATATTTACATCCATATCTTACATTCCCCACCCCTAACTATTTACCAATGGTCCTGACTGAGCAATTTTTAGTTAAGGTAAAATTATGAAAAAGTAAATTTTAGGTTAAAATTAAAGGCATCTAGACCAAAAAAACGACCAGTTCTCTTGCTGGCAATGCCCTCAAAACTCAACATAAAAGTAAACTTTTAAGAACGGTTTGGGCTCTTTTGGATTTGGTGGGTAAAATGTATTCTGAGATACAGTCCTGCTGGCGAGGGAGTAGAGGGAACCACAGAGACACAGAGGACACAAAGATCGATCTATCCTATGTAAGTTAAACTTATCACACAGAACCTAGAAGAGCCCGATTTGACTGAATTGATACCGTTCAAGATAAACTTAAAAGACATCCCCATAATATTATCTCAAGACCAAAAGTCTTTCTAGTTAAGGAATCTAACCGAATAAAAATGATTTTAATTGCCTCATATTTTTTCAGTAAAATTGAATTAGCAAGGATAGATATACATTACAGCTATTGAACTATTTGGTTGGTACACAAGACAAAGGTAAGCTGTGACTAGGTTGTAATTTTTGGAGATGTCTAAAGTGTAGGAATTAAAGAGGTAAACTCCAAATGGCAGCTAAATTCGTCCCCGAACTTGAGGAAATCGTCGAAGGTCTTGGCATTCTAGGAATTGCCGCGATCGTGCTTCTGCCTGTTCTCGTTCCGGTGGTAGCAGGTGTTGGCAAGCCGTTAGCTAAGGCAGCCTAAGTCTCCTCGCGCTGCGGCAGCTGTTCTCTAAGAGTCCGGGTTGAAGATGGCCCCCTGGTATATCCTGGCTTGGTACGCCTTTGATAGTTTCCTAAAGCTGAATGACCAGGCGGAAAAGCCCGCTTCGATCGCTGCCAGATGAAGACAAGCCATAATTCAAATTTTACTTCTAAATCAATCATTAATTTGAGAAGTTGGGCCAGAAAGATAAACCCCAGACTTGGTGTAATACTAAATCCAGTTATTAAAAACTGATTATTTATTCTCCGTTTTGCATGAGTGCATGAGTAGAAAACGGGTTTCTCCGAGAAACCCGTTTTCTGTGCGTTACTCAACGGATTTAGTATAACTTCTAGGTTTAAAGATCAATACTTTTGAGAAAAAATTTTTCCCGACTGCATCATTTCCTCGCTCAAGCGAGGAAATAGCTATGACTACGCTGAACAATTTAGAAGTTTCTAATTCCTATCACAGTCGCTCGGTCGCACTTTGGCATTATCCCAGGAAAGGGTGCGACAAATTGAGTTGAAAGCGTTGCAAAAACTGCGTCAACCTTCAAGGGGTGACAGAGGGGCTACAAGCTAGATAGAGCGGGGAGTCTAGCCAAACGACCCCCTAAAGAAATAGAGTGGTTAGGACAACCACTCAAAAATTAAAAATGTTACCTTCATTCTATCAGGCTTGCTTACAGGCGAACCTTAGCGAGGCGAGCTATTTGACCTTACAGCTCCTAATCCTGCTCTTACAAAGTCATCGGATAGTCCAACTAGAGAAACTGGCCGCTCTTTTCCCGCAACCGATAACCTTTGAAAGTAGAAGACGGAATTTGCCGAGATTTCTTAAG
>NZ_JACJQV010000171.1 GCF_014696875.1 Microcystis wesenbergii FACHB-1317
TTATAATGATAGATAGGACGTACCTTTAAATCAATTGACTTATAACAGCGAAATGCCTCCTCCACTTGAGATAAACTTTTATAAGCTTTAACCGTCGTCGCTGCATCCATCAAGGTTGACTCCAGAGAAGTTCTTAACACATACACACCATCCAAGGCCGTTTCTTGAGCGATTAATTCCAACTGACGCTGATAAGAAAAGCCTTCTTCTGTTATCTCTAGGTTATAGTATTTATTGACCTTAAACTGATTAAGAACCTTACCCACTCTCAAAGCTATCTTATCTTGACCCTTTAAAGCTCTTTTCTCCCTTTGAGTCGCCTGAACAATCAAATCTAGTTCCTTCTCTACCGCTTCTAATAATGCCTCTCTTTGTAGTTGATTTTTCTGGGCGATTAAGGGATTCCGACAAGCAATTAATCTTTCGTCTGGATAATCTTCACTCTCAAATTCCACCAAGTTTACCTGCTCAAATAATCCTAATTGAATCACTTCCACCTCAGCCAGTTTCCGAATTTGAGGCTTAGTTAAACCAGTAATATAGTCTAATCCTTCTATCGGTTTTACTAATTCCTTGATTTTCGAGTTAGTTAAAATTCCTCTATCACTTACCCAGACCACATTCTCAATCCCCCAACCCTTTCTGACTTTCTCAATTTGTCCGCTTAAAGTAGCACCATCTGAAGTGTTTCCTTCAAATACTTCTACCGCTATCGGACAACCCTTGGCTGAACAGAGCAAACCAAAAACTATCTGAGTTTTCCCTTTCTTTTTATCTCGATTATAACCATATTTTCCCAGTTCACAACCATTTACTTCTGGGTAAGTAGAAGTGACATCATACAAGACTAACGTTCCTGATTCTAAGTGTTTAATTGCTAGGTGCTTCTCAATTTTCTCTTGTTTTTCTAATAACCAATCTAAGGCGTTATATAATTCGTCTTCATCGGCTTTTTCTAAGTCTAACAATTGTCCTAAACTCTGACTGCAAGTTTCGCTATTAAACCCTCTCGCTGTGGCTAGTTTTGATTTAGGATTGATGATTCTTGCCACAATCATTGCCACCACTAAGTTTCTGATTCGAGAGGATTTTTCACTGATTATTTTATCTAAACCCAATTTTTTAATCGTCTCTAAAATAGCCATCACATGACCATGAGGAAGACTTCTAATCACTTCAAAATGATTGGGAATGCCTTCATTCATGGACAGTGTTGCTCCTTTAAGAGCCAGTTTTAGATTGTCGATAATATCATCGGGTAATTTTGAGAGATTGGCCAGGGTTCTTTTTTTGACTTGATCTCCTTCTCGGTAGGACTCCCGAAGAAGAACAGCGGGGGGGGAATTACGGTTAGGAACTTTTTCTATATACATGACCACTATTTTAGCAAATGGAGAGAATTCTTGTCCATTAAGAAATGTTACAAATTACATGGGTACATGAAGAAAAGTTAAGGGGTGCATCCATTGATGGATAAGGGTTTTCGGCTATTATGGTATATATGTATGGGGGAAGTTCAGTTATAAAAATCAAAAATTTTTGTTCTGGTTAGGAGTCAGGAGTCAGGAGTCAGGAGATAGGAGACGGGAGACGGGAGACGGGAGATTATTTTTATTTATTCTCCCCACACCCCACACCCCACACCCCACACCCTCTTTCAAGTCAGGAGCCAGTAGTCAGGAGAATTAGGAATGAATAATAAATAATCAATTAAATGCCCTATTTAGGAATTTTATGCAGTTTTATGTTTATTTTTGTCATTTTTGAACTCTCAAAAATTAATTAGGCAAGAAGTCTATGTGGTAAATTTGGCCAATTCTCAATCTAAAAATGTTATGACCACAAACAATGCCGAGAATAACTCAATCTATCCCGTGCGTTGGCAAGATAACAAAGTTTGGCTGATCGATCAAACCCGTTTACCCATGGACTATGGGGAAGTTGAGATCACCAGCAGTGAAGCCATGGCCCGGGCGATCGAAACGATGATTGTGCGCGGCGCTCCGGCGATCGGGGTAGCGGCTGCATACGGTATGGTTTTAGGAGCGCAGGAAATTAAAACTGACCAGAAAGAGCAGTTTCTGGCTGATTTAACTAGAATAGCCGATCGATTAGCCCAAACCCGGCCGACGGCGGTGAATTTATTCTGGGCGATCGAGCGAATGTTAAAAGTAGCCAGGGAAAGTGGCCCAGAAGTGGCAATAATTAGCAAAAATCTCCTTGAAACTGCCCACAATATCCAAAAAGAAGACGTGGAAACCTGTCGGGCGATCGGTCATCATGGTTTATTGGCGCTGCCAGATCACCCTGAAAAACTGACAATTTTAACCCACTGTAATACTGGTTCCCTAGCCACGGCCAGTTATGGTACTGCTTTAGGGGTAATTCGTTCCGCTTGGACGGCAGGGAGACTAATACAAGTGTATGCAGATGAAACCCGGCCGCGGCTGCAAGGGGCAAAATTAACCGCCTGGGAATGTGCGCGGGAGGGAATTCCCGTCACCGTGATCACCGATAGCATGGCGGCCCACTGTATGCAGCAAAAACTGATCGATGCGGTGATCGTTGGGGCCGATCGCATTGCGGCCAATGGGGACACGGCCAACAAAATCGGCACCTATTCCCTCGCGGTGGTGGCAAAAGCTCATAATCTGCCTTTTTATGTGGCTGCCCCCCTATCGACGGTGGATTTTTCCCTTAAGGATGGTACGGGGATACCGATCGAACAGCGCGATAGTGCCGAAATTTATCAGGTGGGGACGACTACCCTTTGCCCTAGAAATGTTAATTTTTATAACCCCGCTTTTGATGTTACTCCCGCCGCTTTCATCACCGCTATCATCACTGAAAAAGGGGCGGTGACACCGGCTGAATTAATTTTTTTACAGGAATCCTAGGGGTGAGCTTTTTCCCCACTGACACCATTTTTATTTGTTTATATCGATTGGCACAGTGGGGAAAAATTCCGCCTCAATCCAATTGGAGGTGACGGCCAAGGGGAAAATGGGTAAGATCACTATTGACAAATAAACCAAAATGGCATACAACGATAACATCAAGGAAGATAATGATTAAGATTTACTTTTATCTATAGTTATACTAAATCTGGTTATAAAAACTGATTATCTATTGCCCCTTTTGCCTCTTGCCTGTCCTGATATGTAGCCTATACTCAACGGATTTAGTATTAAATACTATTGTTCAGTGGATAATCTTAATTAATCCCCAAGTATAGCTTTTTTATTGACCTAAAATACCTAAGTTCCAATAGGCTAAAAAAATCATTAAACCAGAGATTGGTTCTCTTCTATGAAAATCCAAGCAGCTCGAAGATGTATTCTTGTTAAAGAATCTTGTATCTTCTCGATTTTGTCTGATAATTTGTGCAGATGGAATCGTGAAATGTTTACTGGAAAAGACTTTCAGGACTATTTTATTCAATAAACTATAGCATAGAACGAGTTAGTTAGGACAGATGCCTGAAGGCTTTACTCACAGCATCCACAAGGTTTTCACTATCATTGATAATCTGACTAACATAGTTTTTCAATCTAGCCCA
>NZ_JACJQV010000172.1 GCF_014696875.1 Microcystis wesenbergii FACHB-1317
ATCACACCGAACCAGCCGACATAAAGACGGTTGTTGGTGCTGGTGATCCACTGGCAGAACTGCTCCCACAGGGAAGCGCTCTCGCGCTGTTGTAGAGTGGTGGTCATTGGTTGATGATTCCTATTAAGTTATCGAGGTACGATTGATTGATGATGTTTCTATCTTAGAGAGTTTATAACGGTTTGTAAAGGGGTTTGAAACTATTGTTACTTATGCTATTGATAAGTTTAGCTGATATTAGAGGGGGAAAAACAGAAACCCACTGTAAACGTCGCTTCCCTCTATGCTTTCTCCAGAAAAATGGCGACAATCAATAGCACGGCGAGTAAGATAGTTACAGATGAGCAACTTGGCACTTCTAAGACGGATGTGGTTGTTATTGCGGTGCGCTCAATACTGGGGCTGTGCTGAGACTGTACCATTGAGTCAGAGATTGGCTGAGTTGGTGAGCCGAATAACAGCACTGAAAGCGAAAGAAAAGGTAAAAGCAAAGTAGGGAAACTACGATGGGTAATGAAATCATTAAAATCATTAAAATCTTTCTCGCCTCCTCATCTGAATTGAAAGATGATAGAGAACAATTTGAAATATTTATCAACCGTAAAAACAAAAAATACATAGAACAGGGAATATTTTTAGCATTAGTTGTCTGGGAAGATTTTATCGATGCTATGTCAAAAACGCGCCTACAAGATGAATACAATAAAGCGATTACAGAGTGCCATATTTTTGTCAGCCTCTTTCATACTCAAGTAGGTATATACACTGAAGAAGAATTTACCAAAGCGTTGGAAACCTTTAAAGCAAATGGTAATCTACGGATTTATACCTATTTCAAAGATGCACCCATCAATATGAGTCAAATTAGGCCAGAAATTATGACTTTGTTGAATTTCAAGGAAAAACTCCATAACTTAGGACATTTTCATACTAGCTATGCTGACATTAACGACCTGAAACATAAATTTGGCGAACAACTAAATAAGATTATGCCAAAATTAGCCAGGGAAATCGAGCCTGCTGTTCATCAAGAACAGCAGGAAATAGAACAATCACCGAAATCTCAGATTCAGCAGTTAGAACAGCAGTTAGAACAAGAGCAAGAAAAACTAACAGAAAAAGAAGCAATAATTTCTCAGTTGCCAGAACAAATAAAGCAGCTACAGTCTCCTTCAAAAATTGTTTTAATAGGAGAAGTCGAACTCAAAAGTGAGAAAGGAATCAACTACACTATACTCCGTGACTTACTAGCAGCAGGTAAGTGGAAGGGGGCTGACAAAGAAACAGGTAAAGTTATGTGTCAGGCAGCAGGAAGGGAAAAGGAAGGCTGGCTAATAATAGCGTCTGTCAACAATTTCCCCTGTGAAGATTTACGAACTATTAACCAACTCTGGCTGCACTATAGTATGGGTAAGTTTGGCTTCAGTGTCCAGAAAGAAATCTATGAGAGTCTCGGTGGCACGAGAGACTATAATCATGAAGTGTGGAAGAAGTTCGGCGAGCAGGTCGGCTGGGGAAAGGGAGGAAAATGGATAGAATACAATGACCTAACCTTTAATTTGGAGTTAGCACCCCAAGCTCATCTCCCATTCTGGTTTAGTTGGGGTTTATTAAAAGCGTATCACTCGGAGGATGGTTCGATGATATCTTCTTTCGCTCAAAGACTTGTAATCTGTGAGATAAGTAGTCGTGCAAAATTAATTTCCTAGTGAAGATAGGCAAGAGGCAAGAGGTGGTTAGATATGTGTAATTAATTTTGCTTAGGTACTTATGACAACTTCAGGCATTTTGTCAAGCCTTAAAGAATTATCAATAAAGACAAGTAGACATGAAAAACAGTAAAGATGTCGATACTCTGTTAATTGAGTTATCGGATAAACCTATCATACCAAATCCGTTTTTAATAATGCGATTAACTCCTGATCGAACTTTAAAAACCCGCTCCCCGCTCCGCAGCTCCGGATCTCCCCACTTTCCTATTGGGACTTAGGCATTTTCGGGCAGCAAAAAAGGCTCAAACCATTACGGGACAAAGGGTTAACCTCGATTTATGATTTTCCTTGATCTATCTGGGTTTCAGCGATTTTGGGCTTCTCGAAGTAAATCCCAAGCAGGGATTGGGGTTGAGGCTTTTCTCGATTTGTTTTTTGTCTAAGTCCCACTATCCCCTTTAAACGGAATTTAGTATCAGTGCTGGTCTAGTCGCGCAAGCCCATATTTTAGGTCGCCAGTTTAGATTTGTCCGTAGCTACATTATTTCAATTTTCCTCTTGCCAATCGGGAGCATCTCACCTTTGTAACCCCTAAATCAGGTTTTTATGTCAAGCTATTTTGAAAGCCTTGCTAGAAACCAGTTTTAGGGATAAGTATAATTACTCACTTGCATAAATGAGATGCTCCCGCTGGCTCGTGGGTGGGGGGACTGAGCGCTAACGGGAAAAGTCATGATCTAGAAATTCTTGAATCGTTAAAATTGGGATTTCTCGAAATGGATTTAAAACTAATAGATCAGAATCGCCGCTTACAATACAGGTCGCTTGACCATCGATCTCTAGTTCTAAATACTGATTATCTTTCTCATCTCTGCAAACCTTGATTTTCTCTCGAATCACGACAATTTCCGCGGTTCTTTTGATCGCCGTTATCAATAGCCGCCTTTTTGCTGAGGAGGCATATCTATCGAATTTGGGACGATTGAAAACAGTGATCAATTCTAACAAAGTAGATTCGGACATTAAAAGCTTGCCGATATTTTGGGCTTTGTCTAATGCCTGACGAGCTTTGCCGTTTTTCGACAGAAGCGCGCTTACTAAAACGTTGGTATCGAGAATAAAAGAATATTCAAGGCTCATTTAGTAAAGATTCTAAAATTTCGGGGGTTAATCCTCTAGCTTCCGCCTCATCACTAATTTCGTCCATTAGTTTTCTCAAGAAATCGATATCGCTGTTAACTGGCTTTCTAATTAGCAAATCGACAAGAACCCGGACGCGTTCTTGTTCCTCCGGGGATGCGGATTGATAGACTTCTGCCGCTTCGGGACTGACTTCGATCGAAATTTTGCTCATAGTATTAAGGCTCATTCTTGCTGTGCTTTGGGGAGTTGTTTGACTAATTCGATCACTTGTTCGTTGCTTAAGGTTAATTTCGGCATAGTCCATTTTTAATTTAATTATAACCAGCTACTTATGCCTTAATCAGTATCAATTTAATATCCTTGCCATCACACCAGAACATAGGGAGGTGCTGATTACCCTTCCTTTTTATCATAAAGACTCCTTTGATCGAGTATCGCGGGATCAACAGGATTTCAAGATTCTTCATCCGCAACGGGATCGATCACGAGCGCTTTAAATTCTGAGGCAGAAATTATAGTTGTCGATCCTAAATTATCTACTTCTTCAAAGTCTTGATCACCTGTGATCAAAAAGTCAGCATCACTCGCCATAACACAAGCTAGAAATTTAGCATCCGATCGGTCTCTAGGGAAATCAACGGCGCTGTGAACATCAATTAATCTAGGAACTGTATCGAAAACTTTATACCATTCTCTTATCACTCCTTCCGACAGCTTAAACTTAGGACGGCTGACAACATCTTTATATTCAGTTAAAATAGCTTCGGAAACAATCCATTCGATTTTATTAGACTCGATCACGAATTGTATAACCGTTCTCGGCAACCTTCCTTTTAAAATTGCCGAGACTAGAATATTCGTATCGATCACGACTTTCATTCGCCTCTCCGATAGGCTTCAATTTCTGCGGCGATATCTTTTTCGGTAATATCCTGAACGCCGGGTAAGGATTGAGTTTTATCGAAGAGTTCTTTAACTTTTTGGCTTAAATTCTGACGGTTTTGTTTGTCCGCTAAATTTAACAAAGCGTCTTTTAATAAATCTTCAACGCTGTTATAGTTTCCTGTCGCTAATTGAGAGTTAATTAATTGTTCTAATTCGGGATTTAAGGTAATATTCATGGTAAAATATACTCCGTAAATTCGGTGGATATTATGATGGTTCGTGAACGATTTTATCGATAAACTCTTCTTTTTCTTCTTCCGTCATGGTATCCCAATCGTAGCCGCGTTCTGCTGCGACGATTTTTGCCTGTTGGCTTCCGTAATCGGTTATAGCTTCCATATTTCCCCACTGACGCTGGATTAGGAATCTAAATAGTTCCTGTTGCTGTGCTTTGGGGAGTTGTTTGACTAATTTGATCGCTTGTTCGTTGCTTAAGGTTAAGTTCGGCATAGGTCGCTTCTAGACACCAGCATGATTAATCAGTTTAACACGAGTCCTTAGAGGGGTGGGGAAACGGAGGGAATTTTCGGCCATGGTGACAACAGTAATCGTTTTTCCCAACCTATCGAAAAACTCGACACTATACCCCGTTTCTAATCCCTCAATTTGATGTTTTTCTACCAATGTTCCAACGTCTCCTGCGGATAATCTTTCTTCGGGAATATCTTGTAGTAAAATTACATTGAGTAAAGTTCATAATTGATGGTTATTATTTCGAGTTAAGAAATCTAGAAAATCTTTTGCTTTTACGATCTGAATATTTTGATATTCAACCAGTGAAAGAAGATGTTTGTCTCCCGTGATAATATGGGTCGCCTTCCCAGCGATCGCACATTCTATGATCATATCGTCATCGGGATCGGCAGATACTAGGGCAAGCTCTTGATTAATTCTGACAATTCGAGAAAATTGGCAAACTTCTTCCATAATTTCCTCGGTTTTTTCTTCAGAAAGTGTAAATTTTACAATAAGCTTTTCTGAAAACTCATCTAAAATTTCTTGGCAAGTTACCGATTGTATCCGCCCGTTTCTCGCCATAGACACGCACAGAAGTGGACTCCCACCAGGGAAAAGCAAGGCAGAAATTAGTATATTAGTATCAAAAACGACAATGGGAGCCACTATTTTTCATGAACGATATTATCGATAAACTCTTCTTTTTCTTCTTCCGTCATGGTATCCCAATCATAGCCACGTTTTTTCGCCACGATTCGAGCTTTGTCAATGGCGTAGTTAGACAAGGATTCCCATCGGTCCGACTGACTGAGGATGAGAATTTTATAAACTTCCCGTTTCTGGTCTTCGGGGAGTTGTTTGACTAATTCGATCACTTGTTCGTTGCTTAAGGTTAATTTCGGCATAGGTCGCTTCTAGACACCAGCATGATTAATCAGTTTAACACGAGTCCTTAATGGAGAGGGTTTTCTGTTCGCCTATCTCTTCCGGGCTTCGATCGGTTAGAATCGAGAAATTATCGGCCTAGAAAGTCCTTTCATCTTCGCGCTTGCCGTAAAATTATATCTTTAACTAAATGGTGATCGCTAATTAATTATCGTAGTAAAGCTTGAAAACCTGCTTGAATAAAATGAACATCTGAAGTTAAAGCGTCGGTAATTTGATTTTCTTCCATAACAATAAAAGAAAAACAATCTACTAATCCCCAGCTTTTATCAGATCTTGATTCGTAGAGCTTTAAGCCTTTTTGAAAAAGAGTAGAAGTGATAGTAACAACGAATAAATTATCGGTTTGATAGCATTGCTTGATAAAGGCAGAAACCTTAGGACGATTGTAATGACTAAGAGCATTACCAACCTCCATAAAAATGGCTTCAGTAACCCAAACTGCTGTTGCATTTTTTACATAGGGGAGGAACTGCATAGCAATTTGATGATATTGATCATGAGGATTGAGAATTGCTTGGATAAAGACCGTATCTAAAAAAAGTTTGGACTTATTCATCGCTTATATTTCTTTTGGGAGTATCATATAAATAATGATCGTGTTCCCTTGACCAATCTTCTGGAGCTTCATAGGTGCCAGCCATTTCTTCTAACAGTTCCCAAGCATTTTTATGGTTATTTTCTAGTGGATCTTCCCGAGAAATAATTTGGATGATGTAATGGGTATTGGGTTCTAATTCAATCTTTTCTTCGGGACGGAAAACCATTCCATCATAACTAACTCGTAGATTTTTTATCATAATGGATTGTTGAGAAGTAATTCGAGTACGGCCCACACAGTGCCTTAAGGCTAGTGTAACACACCCTCTCAACTATAACTGCCGTGCGATCGCACCCTCTTCTAGATGCCGATATTCTGCTAAAGATGGGAAAATATCAGTCCTGTAGGGTCAAGGTCGATCCTCGTGGGTGGGGAAACGGAGGGAATTTTCCGCCATGGTGACAACAGTAATCGTTTTTCCCAACCTATCGAAAAACTCGACACTATACCCCGTTTCTAATCCCTCGATTTGATGTTTTTCTACCAATTTCCCACGTCTCCTGCGGATAATCTTGCTTCGCGAATATCTTTTAATAAAATCCCATTGAGTAAAGTTCATAATTCATGGTTATTATTTCGATCTAAAAAGTCCAAAAAGTCTTTTGCTTTCACGATCTGAATATTTTGATATTCAACCAGTGAAAGAAGATGTTTGTCTCCCGTGATAATATGGGTAGCCTTGCCAGCGATTGCACATTCTATGATCATATCGTCATCGGGATCATTGGGAACGGCTCTAAGTGTTCCACCTATAGAAACAATGCTAGAAGCCTCACAAATTTCCTCAATGTATTTTCTAACTCGTTCTTCAGGAAATTTGATTTTTAGTAGAAGTTTTTCGGATAATTCGCCTAAAATCTCTGGACAAGTGACCGATCGAATCAGTTTGCTTTGGGCTAGGGAAAAACAACTATTCGGGCTACCGCCTTTAGAAAGCGCAGCAGATATGAGAATATTTGTGTCGAAGACAACAGTATAAATCACTACTTCTCATGAACGATTTCATCGATAAATTCTTCTCTTTCGTCTTCCGTCATGGTATCCCAATCGTAGCCGCGTTCTGCTGCGACGATTTTTGCCTGTTGGCTTCCGTAATCGGTTATAGCTTCCATATTTCCCCACTGACGCTGGATGAGGAATCTAAATAGTTCCTGTTGCTGTGCTTCGGGGAGTTGTTTGACTAATTCGATTACTTGTTCGTTGCTTAAGGTTAAGTTCGGCATAGGTCGCTTCTAGACACCAGCATGATTAATCAGTTTAACACGAGTCCTTAGCGGGGTGGGGAAACGGAGGGAATTTTCGTCTATGGTGACAACAGTAATCGTTTTTCCCAACATATTGAAAAACTCGACACTATACCCCGTTTCTAATCCCTCGATTTGATGTTTTTCTACCAATTTCCCACGTCTCCCGCCGATGGTTTTTCTTCGGTAATGTCTTTTAGTAGAATCACAATTGTTAAGATAGATCGAGGGGTTCATTAGGAATAATATACATTAAATTATTATTTTTAGACTTGTTTTCTTCTGGCTGTAGCTTAAGCCATTCATGAAAACTAATACCAAGTTTTGACAATGCTTTAACTTCGACTTCATAAGCTTCAAAACGGTAATTTGTCTCAATTATAGATTCCATATCTTCCATGATTATCGGTAATCGCTCGATTACGGCATTTCGTGTTTCCGACTCTATTCCCCAAAATCCCTTTTTGATTTCTGATTTTTCAATTATTGATGCTGGTAAAGACTCAATCCAACTATTGATCTGGCCATCGTCAATTAACGATTTACCGCCTATATCATCTCGAATAATTTCAAACACAGAATTTTCGTCTAAAATAGGACTTTTCCATTGATAAATTCTCGTTAGTCTTGATAAATCTATTTGTCCTTTTAGTTTAGGGTGCAAATACATCGAGGGATTAGAAGTTAGCAAGGTATCTACATATTTTTCGATTCTTGTATAGATTTGAATTTTACCCTCTTCAAACCGTCTTGCGGCAGTTTCAAATTCCTCTAATTCTAAATAACATCTAGCTTCGGCAATATAAGCGAGACATAAAGTTAACAAATACTCATCAGCTATCTGACTTTTTTGTTCCAACTCTTTATCAGCATAATCTAAGTATATATGTTGAGCTTCTAGAAATCTGTTTATAGCATTCACTGCGCTACTTATACGATTATCTCCCTTACTCATGGTAAAAGCATTAATCGCTAAGTCTAAGGCTGCTCGAAAATTGGCATAAAAACTCAAATCTATTTTTCTGTCAATTTTAATTAAAAACTCTTGAGCTTTTTGTAAACGTTTCTCTAGTTCTTTTAAACGATGCGCCATGAATGTAAAACTGATAACAGAAACACCAAGATTCAAAATACTTGCGGCTGAAGTTAGGGTTAAAACTCCTTGCATTAAGTCGAGTCTTTGATTAACAGCCTTGAAGCCATTAATCGAGACTCCCGCATTCACTCCCTCTACGACTAGATTAAAAACGCCAGTTACAGGATCAAAACTTGGAATGCCAGCCGTTGATATTGTATTAGTTGCTGTATCCCGAAGCCACATTACTACTTGTTTGGTTGAGGCATCGCGTACAACGCCGCCAACTCTTTCTAAAGTACCGTTTAATAAACCTTCTAGGATGTGAGCGGGCATATCAAATGTCAGTTTTAAGGGAGTCATACTGTGTGCCTAATAAACATAAATCTATCTTTAGTTTGCCCCAAAATCTCCCCTAAATTAACAAGGGGGCTTATTCAGCCCCCCTTAACCTCTAACTACCGCCAATCCTTGCCACATCGCGGGCGTTGGCTTCAAAAGCCGCATCGAGGGCAGAATCGCCAGTTAAACCGGAATCTAACGCCTCTTTAATACACTGCAACATCCGCTTATAATCCTTGGGCATTACTTTAACAAACTTGGGCAACATTTCCGACCAATTTGCTAAAACCATGGCCGCTTTTTGACTTTGGGTGTAATCAGCATGGCGTTGAATTAACTCGCGTAAATCGTCGATTTCTTCCCCTTCTAGCGCCTCTAAAGCTACCATTTGGGTATTGCAACGAGTGGCGAAATCCCCCGACTCATCGAGGACGTAGGCGACACCACCACTCATTCCGGCGGCGAAATTGCGACCGGTGGGCCCTAAAACAACGACTTTACCCCCAGTCATATACTCGCAAGCGTGGTCGCCAACGGACTCAACCACCGTAGTCACCCCAGAGTTACGCACCCCAAAACGTTCCCCAGCAACCCCAGAAATATACACCTCACCACTGGTTGCACCGTATAAAGCCACATTACCGATGATAATATTCTCCTCGGCCACAAAAGTGGAACCTTTGGGCGGATAAACGATGATTTTGCCACCGCTTAAACCCTTACCCACATAATCATTAGCATCCCCTTCTAACTCCAGTGTCACCCCTTTGGGAACAAAAGCACCGAAACTCTGCCCCGCGCTGCCCTGAAAATGGAGATGTACGGTATCTTCGGGTAAACCCTCCCAGTGACGTTTAGTGATTTCGTTGCCTAAAATCGTCCCCACCACGCGGTTAATATTTTTAATCGGTAGTGTCGCCTTGACTTTTTCGCCTTTTTCAATGGCATCTTTGCATAAATCCAGTAAAACGGTTATATCCAAGGACTTATCTAAACCGTGGTCCTGGGGAATCTGGCAATAGCGTCCTACCTCTGGAGCTACCTCCGGTTGATAGAGAATCGGAGTTAGGTCAATTCCTTTCGCTTTCCAATGTTCTACAGCCTGTTTCGGCTCTAATACATCAGTTCGCCCCACCATTTCATTTAAGGTGCGGAATCCCAATTCGGCCATAATTTCCCGCACTTCCTGGGCGATAAATTTCATGAAATTCACCGTATATTCGGGATCTCCGATGAAATTCTTCCGTAATAACGGATCCTGGGTCGCTACCCCCGCCGGACAGGTATTAAGATGACAAACCCGCATCATAATACATCCCAACGTCACCAGTGGCGCAGTCGAAAAACCGAATTCTTCGGCCCCCAATAGGGTCGCCACCACCACATCGCGGCCGGTTTTCATCTGGCCATCGGTTTCCACCGCGATGCGACTGCGAAGATTATTTAACACCAATGTTTGATGGGTTTCTGCTAGTCCCAACTCCCAGGGTAAACCCGCGTGTTTAATCGAGGTTTGGGGTGAGGCTCCGGTCCCACCATCGAAACCAGAGATTAAAACCACGTCGGCGTGAGCTTTAGCGACTCCGGCGGCGATTGTGCCAACTCCCACCTCAGAAACCAGTTTTACGCTCACTCTGGCCGCGCGATTGGCATTTTTTAGGTCATGAATCAACTCCGCTAGGTCTTCAATCGAGTAGATATCGTGGTGGGGTGGGGGAGAGATTAAACCGACTCCGGGAGTGGAGTGACGGACTTTGGCAATCCAAGGATAGACTTTTTTACCCGGTAATTGACCGCCTTCGCCCGGTTTTGCCCCCTGGGCCATTTTTATCTGCAATTCTCGCGCTTGGGAAAGGTAAAGACTGGTGACACCAAAACGGCCGGAAGCCACCTGTTTAATGGCACTATTTTTCGAGTCTCCCCGTTCATTTGTCCAAGTGTAGCGCTCGGAATCTTCGCCCCCTTCTCCGGTGTTCGACTTGCCACCGATACGATTCATGGCAATAGCGAGGGATTCGTGGGCCTCTTTGGAAATGGAACCGTAACTCATGGCCCCGGTTTTAAAGCGTTTCATAATCGCTTCAATCGGTTCCACTTCTTCGATGGGGATACTTTCCCGCTTTTTAAAGGTTAATAGTCCCCGCAGGGTGAAGAATTTTTGATTCTGTTGGTTGACCAGTTGGGAATACTTCTTAAAGAGGTCGTATTTGCCCAATTTTACCGCTTGTTGCAGGGTATGAATGGTTTCTGGGCTAAAAAGATGGGCTTCCCCGTCTTTACGCCATTGATATTCACCGCCAATATCGAGGGTATGCACATTAACATCCCGGTCGGGGAAAGCGTGGCCATGTCTGAGTAGGGATTCTTTGGCAATAATTGCTAAATCGGCCCCTTCAATGCGGGAAGCTGTCCAAGTAAAATAGCGATCAACTACCGATCGATTTAAGCCAATAGCCTCGAATATTTGCGCCCCACGGTAGCTTTGCAGGGTGGAAATGCCAATTTTAGAGGCCACTTTAATTACGCCCTTGGTGGCGGCTTTTATGTAGTTTTTACAGGCACTCTGGTGGTCAACTCCTACCAATAAACCTTCCTCGATCATACTGCCGAGGGTGGCAAAGGCTAGATAGGGATTAATCGCACCGCAACCATAACCGAGGAGAAGGGCGTAGTGATGCACTTCCCGGGGTTCGCCGGATTCCAGGACAAGGCCGACTCTGGTGCGGGTTCCCTGCCGGATGAGGTGATGGTGTAAACCGGCAACCGCCAGCAGTGAGGGAATCGGGGCGTGATTTTTATCGATACCTCGATCGCTTAAAATAATAATACTCGCGCCCGCTAAAATTGCCTCGTCCACCTCTTGACAAATTGCCTCAATTGTGCTACGCATCCCCTCGACTCCCGAAGTGGGATCGAAGAGAATGGGAATAGTCACGGTTTTAAATTCGCTATTGCCCTGTAAACGCGCTAATTGGGCGTTAGTGAGGATGGGAGAGTTAAGTTTAATCAGGTGACAGCTTTCCGGCTGCGGATCCAAGAGATTTCTCTCCGCGCCGATAGTGGTGATGGGAGAGGTGATAATTTCTTCGCGAATCGAGTCAATCGGGGGGTTAGTGACTTGGGCGAATAACTGCTGAAAGTAATCATAAAGCAGTTTTGGGCGATCGGACAAGACGGCTAGGGGTGTATCGGAACCCATGGAACCCACTGCTTCCACTCCATCCCGGCCCATGGGGGCTAATAAAAGGCGTAATTCTTCAAAAGTGTAACCGAAAGCGGTTTGCTGTTGAATGAGGGAAACAGGAGTTTCAGTTGGGGCAGTTTCAACGGCCGGTAAATCGTCTAAATTGACTAAATTTTGGTTTAACCACTGGCGATAGGGGTGAGCTTTGGCAATAGCTTCTTTTATCTCCTCATCGGCCACGATACGACCTTCTTTCATATCCACAAGGAACATCCGGCCGGGTTGCAGACGACCTTTAAAAGCGACGCGTTCCGGTTCAATGGGTAAAACTCCCGCTTCCGATGCCATAATTACTAGGTCATCTTTGGTGACATAGTAACGGGAAGGACGTAAACCATTGCGGTCTAACACTGCTCCCATCATCGTACCATCGGTAAAAGCGATCGAGGCCGGACCATCCCAGGGTTCCATCAAACAGGAATGGTATTCATAAAAAGCTTTTTTCTCATCACTCATCGATTCGTGGGCTGCCCAGGGTTCAGGAATCATCATCATGACAGCGTGAGGAAGAGAACGCCCCGATAAAACCATTAATTCTAGGGCATTATCAAAAATTAAGGAGTCACTACCCTCGATATTAATAACCGGCTGGATTCTTTTGATGTCTTCCCCGAACAAGGGTGAGGCAAACATCGACTGACGGGCGTGCATCCAGTTAATATTACCTCGCAGGGTATTAATTTCGCCATTGTGGGCAATATAACGGTAAGGGTGGGCGCGTTCCCAACTGGGGAAGGTATTGGTACTAAAACGGGAATGGACTAATCCTAAAGCACTTTGAAAGTCGGGGTCGTGTAAATCAGGAAAATAGTCACCCACCTGTACTGGCATTAATTGCCCTTTATAGACAATGGTACGACTAGAAATACTGCAAGGATACCAGTAACGATTAAAGGATTGACGATTGAGGTGGGAACGCTTGCGAATAACGTATAATTTGCGTTCAAAGGCCAGATCATCGCTTAAATTGGCATTGCGTTCGATAAAAACCTGTTCGATAAAGGGTTCGGTAGATTTGGCCGAATTGCCCAAACTAGAGTTATCCGTGGGAACATCACGCCAACCGAGAACTTTTAACCCCTCTTCGGCGGCGATTTTCTCGAATTCCTGGCGACTTTTCCCGCGAATTTCGGCATCAGGGGCAGTGTAGAGCATTCCCACCCCGTATTGTCCCGCTGCCGGCAAGGTAAAACCTAGATTACTGGTCACTTTCCGGAAAAATAGGTCGGGGATTTGGCACAAAATACCCGCCCCATCTCCGGTATTTTTTTCCGCACCGCACGCGCCACGGTGATCGAGGTTTAGTAGAATTGTTAAGGCCTGTTCAACAATATCGTGGGACTTTTTCCCCGTTTTATGAACGATAAAACCGACACCACAAGCATCATGTTCAAATCGGGGATCGTATAGTCCTTGTTTCCGTGGAGTTTGATTGTTATTCATCTTGTCTAATAGCCTAGCAGTCTGGAAGGGAAGGGCCTAGAGGGTGAGCCAGAGTAGCGATTCTAGGTATATCAATTTTGTATCCAGACTGGACCTTCGGTCTTATATCTTAAGGAAATGTTTCGATGTGACAAGGGTTCCTTTATGCCGAAGAGATTATTCACGAATTTTTTAGCAGCGGATCGATTAAGTCGTCGGGAACGCGGTTATGCTCGATATAAGCGTTAATTTCCTCTAGATGGTCGCTGTAATAGGTCAACGCACTGAAGACCTGACTTAACGTCAGATGGGGCATTCCTAGGGGTATTTCTTCGGGAGCTACCCCCATACGCCAAGTTTCGACGATGGCGCGGACGGGTGTACGCGTTCCTTTGATAATTGGTTCCCCGTGTAAGATCTCGTCGTCTCGAACGATATAGAGATATTCGGTCGCTTGAACCATCGCGGTTTTCTGGAGTGGATATCGTTTAGTTTATCGTATCGATCGAACCCCCGACTATTCCCCATAAATATCGGTTCGGTTACCGAAATTTTGGGTTAAAGCCCCGTCCTTTTAGGACGGCTTTTTAAACTATATCTTGTTAACTTAACTTTTATTGTGCTATACTGATTTTGTCTAAGTCCCCCCTGCGTAAAATGTTTGTCTTAGAGTTTAAAGTTAAAGCTAAAACTCAACAGTATCAAGCCATA
>NZ_JACJQV010000173.1 GCF_014696875.1 Microcystis wesenbergii FACHB-1317
AAGATTAGTTATTGTCACTAACTCTTTTGATTAGAAAAAGATAAACTTGAGAATTTTCATTCAAATTTATTGACTCAAAATCCGCTGTACTTAATTTAAATGAATCAACCCTAGGGCAAGGGGGGGTAAGATACCTGCCAAGAATAAAGAAAAATGGTATTAGGTAGTTCCGACGGTTTTAACTTGAAATAGTCAATACCTCGAGTTAACAACTCAATCAATCCTTGGTCATCAGATAGGTGGGCGGGAGTACAATGAGCGAATTTGGGAAAACCAAGACTATCTGTCGCTAGATGACGTTTAATTCCATTGGTACACTTGTAGAAACAAAATCCTTTCGTCTCAACAATCGCATTACAGGTATTTTTGACGGCTTGAGAATCAATCATAATTAGAGTCGTCCACAAGTTTTTTTTCTTGTTGTCGTAATCGGCGATGTAATTCTTCGATTATTTTTGGGATGATTCCCTGACTTCTCCACTGTTTATAATGCCAGAACCCGGTGGAGTAGGTCGGGAAATCTTTCGGGAGGTCCCGCCAATTACAGCCATTTTGAGTTGATAGAAAATCCCATCTAAAATCTGTCGTTTTGTCCATTTCGGGGGGCAAGTCAATTTCTTCTTTGGCAATAGCGGTTCTACGATAGACCACTCTTTATCCGTCAGGTTTTTCGGTACTTGTTATGCCAATAATTAATCAAAAATAAAAAGTGGATAAAATTGTGTCAGTCTAAAAGTAGTTAGAATCTAGGCAAGAAAAGACTTAGGGTGCAATCGAGATAATTAAAAAAATTGACAAAAGAGTTATTATTTAATATAATCGTAAAAAACGAGAGTATTTAATTATGACACTTGACAAGTTTTTGAATCTAGAAGAAATCTTTATTCAAGGCTATCGACACTTAGAAAATATCGGCCTAATCTTCCGGATCGAATCGAAAAATAAAAAAGCGACCTGTCCTCGCTGTGGGTTGACGAGCGATAAAGTACACCAGAATCATCGCTATCTGGTGAAGGATTTACCGATCTCCGGGCAGTCGGTATATTTACAAGTTAATCGTCGCCAATTTAAGTGCGATAATTGCCAGAAGCCTTTTAGTGAGAAATTAGATTTTGTCAACTCCAAAAGAACCTATACAAAAAGATTAGCTGAAAACATACTCGGGCAACTAAAAGAAGGAGATATTTTAAATATTAGCCGAAGAAATGAAGTAACGGAAGAAGCAATTCAAAGAATGCTAGAGGATATCGCCGAAGAAATTATGTCTCTCGATCTATCGAAATTAAAAAGAATTGGAATCGATGAAATCGCTCTAGTTAAAGGACAAAAAAATTATGGTGCGGTTTTAGTAAATTTAGATACGGGGAAACTAATAGCTATTCTAGAAAAGCGAACACAAGAAGAGTTAAGAAAAACACTGACGGGCTGGGGAAAAGAGGTTTTAGAGAAAATTGAAGAGGTAAGCATAGATCTCTGGTCAGCCTATAAAAATTTAGTGGTAGAATTGATGCCATCGGCCGAGGTGGTCGCCGATAGATTCCATCTGATAAAACAAATTAATCAAGAATTAGATCAACAAAGAAGAGCAGAAAAGAAAGCGTCAAATGAACTAAAAAATCAAAAGAATTAAGCGGAATAGGAAGCAAAATTAGAAGTGTTAAAGCCAAGCAAATATAGTCTGCTGAAAAACGAAAAAGAGTTAACAGAAAAACAAAAAATAAAACTAGAATAAATCAAAAAAACATTGCCAAAGTTAAAAGAAATGCACGAATTAAAAGAAGAATTCAGAACAATTTACAAAACCTCGAAGAATGGGACAGAAGGAATGATAGACCTATCAGAATGGATGGCAAAATCGGCCAATATTTTGACCAAGAGTTGTCAAACAATCCGAAACTGGTTGGGAGAAATTATTAATGATTTCGAGCCAAGAACAACGAATGGGGTGGTTGAAGGAATCAACAATAAACTTAAACTAATAAAACGAAGAGGTTATGGTTTAAGAAACTTTCGAAATTTTGGGATTAGAAGTATGCTTGCTTGGCATTTTGTGTGTTAATTTAGCATAAAGAGTAACGAAGAGCCATCCGTCATACTACTTGAGTACATTTTGGCTTACTCCTCTATCGATTTTCGGGGACGACTAGACGGCGGCGCATTCACTGACGGGGTTCAGACCAAAGTATTGCCGTTAAACAGGCTACCGACTCTCTTCCCTGAAACCTATAATGGACAAGGTTTTCGCTTCACCTTTTCAGCCTAGCATCTACAGGATAAAAGATACCAAATGGGTTCTATAAGGATTGTATAAGCCAGCGCAAGAGGGCAAAATCTTGATAAACTGAGGGGATAACTATCGCAGACAATCCCCATGACCACTCACTTTATTAGTGCCGAAATCGACCTACAGGAAACCCCGCAACAACTGCAGCAAGAAATCGAAAAAGAATTAGCCAAACGCGGTGAACCCTTGCGTTGGGCAATCACAGAAGTGGATACCGAGAATAATCAAGTCAAAGTCGAAGCGATTGTCACCACTGTCTCGTGAATTCCCGTCCCTATACCGCCGTACTAATTATTCCCACCGGCATCGGGGCAGCGATTGGCGGTTATGCTGGGGATGGCATTCCCGTGGCCAGAGCGATCGCCCAAGTTTGCGATCGCCTAATTACCCATCCCAATGTCCTCAACGGCGCACAACTGTACTGGCCTCTGGACAACACCTATTATGTGGAGGGTTACGCTTTAGATCGTTTTGCCCGGGGGGATTGGGGATTAAGTCCCGTCCATCAAAATCGCATCGGGTTACTATTTGATCGCACCATTGAATTTGACCTCTTGCAAAGACAGCTTCAGGCTGCCGATGCTGTTCGGGCTACCCTAGGCTTAGATCTGACCGATTACCTTATCACCGATGCCCCCCTAAATGTGCAGTTGCGAGAGGCAGCCTCCGGGGCCAGTTGGGGAACAATTGGCAATCCCGACAGCTTGCTGCGGGGGGCAGAAAAACTGATTAAGCAAAGCCGGGCAGAAGCGATCGCCATTGTTGCCCGTTTTCCCGACGATCCCGATAGCATTGCCCTGGCTAATTATCGCCATGGTCAGGGGGTGGATCCCCTTGCCGGGGCCGAAGCGGTAATTTCCCATCTGGTGGTGCGACAATTCCAAATACCGGCGGCCCACGCCCCCGCTTTAAGTCCGCTGCCCCTCGATCCGCAACTTTCCCCCAAGGCCGCGGCCGAAGAAATCGGTTATACTTTTTTACCCTGCGTTTTGGTGGGTTTAAGTCGCGCCCCCCAATTGGTCAAGCAGCCCAGTCCCGATGCTATTTGGCGCCGGGAGGTGGACGCGCTGATCGTTCCCGCCAGTGCCTGCGGCTCTAGCACAGTATTGAGTTTTTGTCAAGAAAAAAGTGTACTGATTGCTGTCGAGGAAAATAGTACAAGAATGAAGGTGGCCCCGGAACCTCTAGGGGTGAAAGCAATTAGGGTACACTCATATACAGAGGCGATCGGTGCGATCGTTTGTCAACGGGCCGGGGTTAGCCTCGCATCTCTTCGCCCTAATTTAAACTCTTTACGCTGTTTATCCGAGAATCCGTGACTAATTCCCCTAATCCCGAATTTGATCCCCTGACACGCACACAAGTCCTCACCATTATGGCGGTAACGGCGATTATCTTGCTGGTAGTCGCCAAAGTTTGGCAATATTTCGGTGCGATCGCTATTCCCGCCATTCGCTGGACTCTCCCGGATTTCCTGTTCGGATTAGCCTTAGCGGGGGCGATTAGTGGAATTAGTGGGCTTCTCTATCGTTTTTGGCCTAGTTATCGCCATAGTGCTAACTCTTACTTAGAATTAGTCATTAAACCTTTAGCTTGGCCCGATTTAATTTGGATTGGATTACTGCCGGGGTTAAGTGAAGAATTATTATTTCGCGGGGTAATTTTGCCAGCTTTGGGCTTAAATATCTTTGGTTTAACCGTTTCTAGTCTAATTTTTGGCATTCTCCATTTTAGCGGTTCCCAACAATGGCCCTATGTTATCTGGGCAACTGTTGTCGGTTTTGCCCTCGGTTATACCGTCATCATCACCGGTAATTTATTAATCCCAATCCTCGCTCATATTATCACCAATCTCCTCGCTAGTTTTCTCTGGAAATTACAGAATAGTAATCAGTAATCAGTAATCAGTTATCAGTTATCAGTTATCAGTTATCAGTGATCAGATTTGAGTTTTAAGTGAGCAGTATTAAATAAAAGTTTCCTACTGTCTTTTCACTGATCACCGATTACTGTTCACTATTCAATGATTACTGTTTACTGAAAATACTCCCTTCTCCCCAATTCATAATTCATAATTCCCACTTCCCCGTCTTCTGTCTTCTGTCTTCTGTCTCCTATAAAAAATATGGAAGTGCAATTTCGCGAATTTAATCCTTTTGATGTCTGGTTTTGGCTGGAATTTTCGACGGTTCCCTCGAATTCAGTTATCAGTTATCAGTTATCAGTTATCAGTAATCAGTAATCAGTTATCAGTGACTACTCCTGTCTCCTATAAAAAATATGGAAGTGCAATTTCGCGAATTTAATCCTTTTGATGTCTGGTTTTGGCTGGAATTTTCGACGGTTCCCTCGAATTCAGTTATCAGTTATCAGTTATCAGTTATCAGTAATCAGTAATCAGTTATCAGTGACTACTCCTGTCTCCTATAAAAAATATGGAAGTGCAATTTCGCGAATTTAATCCTTTTGATGTCTGGTTTTGGCTGGAATTTTCGACGGTTCCCTCGAATATGGAACAGCAGTATGTAGAAGAAGTTTTTGCCTCTTGGTTTTATTTGGGTAAATTAGGGGCTTTCAATGCGGAAAACCTACAGGTACAGGAGGTGGGAATCGATATTAGTTATATGGAATACGATCCAGATATGGCCGAAAATGCCTTTATGTCACCGATGCACAATATGACCGATTTTGAATACTTAGGTACTTGGGGACGTTGTTGGTTTGATCTCGGTACTAGCGATCTTATTGCTTTAGATATTTTAATCAATGCCTTGACCCAATTAAGTAAGGATTTTGTCGATATTAAACGTTTAATTATCGGTGGAGAAAATCAAGATTGGCCAGTAAGCGATCGCAGTAATTATCTCTTTAGCGAATAATTAGGGTTTACTGAAAAAGTTTCTTGGTGGAGTCAGTATTCTCCGAGTCAGGAGTTTATTTTTATTTATTTATTCTCCCCACACCCTACACCCCACACACACCCCACACCCCACTTAAAAACATCTATGCTTAATCTCGTCTCCCTTCCAGAAATTCCCGCCGCCGCTTGGAAACGTCCTCTAGGCAAAGGTTGGGAAAAACCCTACAGCGTCCGCTACGCCAGCAATTTAGATGATGGTCCTTGGCATGGGATGCCTCTGGGGGGATTTGGGGCCGGTTGCATCGGACGTTCCCCCAAAGGTGACTTTAACCTCTGGCATCTGGACGGCGGTGAACACAGTTTTAATAGCCTTCCTGCCTGTCAATTTAGCATTTTTGAACAAACAGAAGACGGAAGCGCCCAAGCCTACGCTATGGCGACGGAAAGCCCGACGGATGGAACATTATCGCGCTGGTCGTGGTATCCTGCCGAAAAGGGAACATATTCTGCCCTTTATCCCCGCAGTTGGTACGAGTACAAAGATGTTTTTCAGACTCAATTAATTTGCGAACAATTCTCACCGGTTTGGGCGCATAATTATCAAGAAAGTAGTTATCCTATTGCCCTATTTGAATGGACGGTTCATAATCCCACCGATAAACCGATTACTATTAGTATTATGCTGACTTGGCAAAATACAATCGGTTGGTTTACTAACGCGATTAAATCCCCAGTGGTTAAAGTGAGAGATGATGGTAGTCCCGTCTATGAATATCAATCAAAATGGGGGGAAAGTGAGGGTAATTATAATCAATGGATTGTCGATAATTTCCGCGTTGGCTGTCTAATGGGTCGAGATTACGAAAACCCCGGGGAAGGGGATGGACAGATGGCGATTGCTAGTATCACTAATCCGAGTCTAGAGGTATTTTATCTGGGTAAATGGAACCCTGCGGGCGATGGAGGCGAAGTTTGGGACTATTTCGCCATGAATGGCTCTTTACCGGATATTGAGGACGAAACCCCCGCCCAAAAAGGGGAACAAACGGCCACGGCCATGGCGATTCGTTTTACCATTCGTCCGGGGAAAACTCGCAAAATTCCTTTTATTTTAGCTTGGGATTTACCTATCACGGAATTTGCTCAAGGAATTAACTATTATCGTCGTTATACGGACTTTTTCGGTCGCAATGGTCAAAATGCTTGGGCGATGGTACGCACAGCCTTAAAACACGGCGATACATGGCGAGAAAATATTATTAACTGGCAAAAACCGATCCTAGAACGCAGCGATCTGGCCGATTGGTTTAAAATGGCTTTATTTAACGAATTATACCTCCTAACGGACGGCGGCACTCTCTGGACGGCAGCCACGGAACAGGATCCCATCGGTCAATTTGGGGTCTTAGAATGTATAGATTATCGTTGGTATGAAAGTCTTGATGTGCGTCTCTATGGTTCCTTTGGGTTATTGATGTTATGGCCGCGCTTAGAAAAGGCCGTCATGGAAGCTTTTGCCAGGGCAATTCCCAGCAGTGACGACACTCCTCGGATTATCGGTTATAATCAAGCTAGTGCCATTCGTAAGGCTAAAAATGCCACTCCCCACGATTTAGGCGCACCCAATGAACACCCTTGGCAAAAGAGCAATTACACCAGTTATCAAGATTGTAATCTCTGGAAAGATTTAGGCAGTGATTTTGTTTTATTAGTCTATCGGGATTATTTATTAACGGGGGCTAAAGATGAGGATTTTCTGCGGGAATGTTGGCCGTCAATTGTCCTGACTTTGCAATATTTAAAAACTTTTGACCTTGATAACGATGGGATTCCCGAAAATTCCGGCGCACCAGACCAAACCTTTGATGATTGGCGTTTACAGGGAATTAGTGCCTATTGTGGTGGTTTGTGGATAGCGGCCCTAGAAGCGGCGCTTAAAATTGGGGCAATTCTTGGAGAAGATACAGCAATTTTTGCCAGTTGGTTACAGCAATCTCGCGCTATTTATCATGATACTCTCTGGAATGGAGAATATTATAATTTAGATAGTGGCAGTGGTTCCGATGTGGTGATGACTGACCAATTATGCGGTCAATTTTATGCCCGTTTATTGGCTTTGCCAGATGTGGTAGAAAATCAATACACGCAATCAGCTTTAAGTAAGATTTATCAGGCTTGTTTTCTCAAGTTTCATGAGGGAAAATTTGGGGCAGCAAATGGGTTAAAACCCGATGGTACTCCCGAAAATCCCCAGGCAACTCATCCCTTGGAAGTTTGGGTAGGAATTAATTTTGGGTTGGTGGCTTTTTTACTGCAAATGGGAATGGAAAAGCAAGGATGGCAAATTACGGAGGCGGTGGTGCAACAAATTTATGAAAATGGCTTACAATTTCGCACCCCAGAAGCAATAACGTCGGTGGGAACTTTTCGCGCCTGTCATTATTTACGCGCCATGGCTATCTGGGCCATCTATGGGGTTTTGACGGAATTTCAGGGCTAAGTTTTCTTTTGGACTAACACTAGGTCGCCTTTTATCAGTTTTAATGTAACAATGCCATTAATATACACAATTCTGGCTTTAAGTCAATAGCCTTTACAAAACTTCAAAAATTGCCTCACAAAAAAATGTCATCCCTAGGGGCTTTTTTTGGGGAATGGTATCAATGCAGTCCTCTGATTGTCGCAGTTTTGCGTTGATTTGAGGCTTAACGCTTAAACTAAGCCCACAGCATACCACGATCATACCAGATTAAGAAATGTAGGCAATCCCGATTTACAGCCAAATTTTGGCAAATTCTGGGAAAGTTTAGATATTGTAACTTCCTTGTTACATTTAACTGATTGGCTAAAGTATTTAAATATTTTAATTATTTATTCTTAAATAATAATTTATACTTATTATAATCCTTTCTCTCCACTTGCCACTCTCCCATACCTTTTAAACAGGATTTAGTATCATTAGCTTAAGGACTATAGAAGATTATGAGACTAGAAAAAGAAGATTTTGATTGGGCAGTACAACAAAACCTAATTACTGCCAGCCAAGCTGAAAATTTATGGACAGCTTTTTTATCCCGTTATCCCCAGGAAGATGAAGTTAATCGCCCTCGTTTTAATTTTGCTAATGTGGCTTACTATTTTGGCGCATTAATTGTTATCTCTGCCCTGGGGTGGTTTATGAACAAAGCTTGGGAGAGTTTTGGTGGTGCAGGCCTATTTTTTATCGCCCTGTTTTATGCAGTTTGTTTTATTTTCACGGGTAAAAATCTCTATTTTCAGCAAAATCTCAAAATCCCCGGCGGCCTTTTATTTACCATGGCAGTGGCAATGACTCCCTTAGCAATCTATGGTTTACAACGCTGGACAGGATACTGGCAAGCTGGAAATATGGCCATTTATCCAGATTTCTATACCTGGACTAAAGGCAGTTGGTTTTTAATGGAATTAGGCACGATTATCGCAGGATTAATAACTTTGCGATTTGTTAAATTTCCTTTCTTAACTGCACCGATCGCCTTTAGTTTATGGTATATGTCAATGGACTTAACCCCTTTACTATTTGGAGAGAACGAATATACATGGAGAATGCGACGCTGGGTATCCTTTTGGTTGGGAATTGCCTGTTTAATAACTGCCTATTTAATTGATGTACGTCAGCGTCGTAGTCGGGGAGATTTTGCTTTTTGGCTATATCTATTCGGATTGATTATGTTTTGGTTTAGTCTATCTCTCCTCATCGAGGATAATGAAGCGCAACGATTTTTATACTGTCTAATTAACTTGGGATTAATGTTATTATCCGTCCTGCTAAAAAGAAGATTATTTGTGGTTTTTGGAGGTATCGGAGTATTTGCCTATCTTTCCTATCTCTCCTATCGTCTCTTTGCCGATTCAATTTTCTTTCCCTTTGCCCTAACTGTCCTAGGACTTGGTATTATCTATATGGGAGTTTTATATCAGCGTCATTACCCAACCCTGGCTAGATTTATTGAAAGTTATATCCCTCTCGAATGGCGCAATTTATTACCCAAAGATAGATAATTAGGATAAATAGTTTTTCAGTGATCAGTAAACAGTGAACTGATCACTGATAACTGATAACTGATAACTGATAATGTTACTTCTATGCGAATACTTTTGGTGGATGATGAAAAAGAATTAACCGAACCCTTAGAACAAATTCTTGCTCAAGAAGGCTATGAAGTTGATATTGCTGATAATGGTCGGACGGGGTTAGAATTGGCAAAAGAGAATAATTATGACCTCTTAATTCTCGATTGGATGTTACCCCAGCAATCCGGATTACAAATCTGTCAATATTTACGGGATCAAGGGGACACCACTCCCGTTTTATTTCTAACCGCTAAGGATACCATAGACGATCGAGTGGCGGGATTAGATGCCGGTGCTGATGATTATTTAGTCAAACCCTTTCAACTGCGAGAATTATTAGCGAGAGTCCGCGCTTTATTGCGTCGTTCTCCCAATTTTGAAGCTAGTAATAGCAGTAAATTAAAATGTGCTGATTTAGAACTCGATAGCGAAAATCAAGTAGCCTATCGTCACGGTCGCACGATTAGTTTATCAGCAAAAGAAGTACAATTATTGACTTTATTTATGACCCATCCAGGGCAACTTCTCACCCATGAACAAATTTATCAGCATCTCTGGTCAGAAGGAGAGCAACCTAATAGTAATGTAGTTGCTGCCCTGATGCGCTTGCTGCGTCGTAAAATCGAAGCGGCTGGAGAAACACCTCTAATTAATACTGTCTATGGGAAGGGCTACCGTTTCGGGGAAAATTAGGGAATGCTGAAGGATAATGAGAATACCAACTGATTACTGATTACTGATTACTGATATATGTTATCCTGCCTACAAATTGAAAATTTTACCCTCATCGATCGCTTAGAATTAACTTTCGGGAACGGATTAAATGTACTGACCGGTGAGACGGGGGCAGGAAAATCGATTATATTAGATGCGATCGATATTGTTCTCGGTGGTAAAGTCAATCATCGCGTCATCCGTCAGGGAAGCCAACAATCAACCCTAGAAGCGACTTTTTCTCTGACTCCAGAATTAATTGCTTGGCTAGAAAGTCAGGAAATTGACCTATTAGAGGATAATAGTCTGACCATTAGCAGGGAATTAGTGATTACTAATAATTCCTTGCGTTCTCGTTCTCGCATTAACGGAGTCGTCGCTAATCGCCAACAAATGGCGCAAATAAGAGATTTTTTGGTAGAAATCACCGCCCAAGGTCAAACAGTTCAGTTAATGGACGCTAATCGACAGAGGGAATTATTAGATCTCTACGGGGGTGAATCGCTGCTGCGGCAGCGGGAAAAGGTAGCCACAGCCTACGCTAACTGGCAAGAAAGCAAGAATAGTTTAAACAATAGGTTGCAATCGGAACAAAATCGCCTACAGAGATTAGATTTACTAGAATATCAACTAAAAGAACTAGAATCAGCTAATTTAACTGACGCTGACGAGTTGGAACAGTTGGAACAGGAAAGAAACCGACTCTGCCACGGTGTCGATTTGCAAAATTCCAGCTATCAAGTCTATCAACTACTCTACCAAAACGATCGCGATCAACCCGCTGTCGCTGATTTGTTAGGAAAAGCTGAAAATATCTTGACAAATATGATGGTTTATGATACGAGTTTAGAGCCAATTTTAGAGATGGTGCGATCGGCATTAAATCAGGTGGTGGAAGCGGGACAGGAAATCAACGTTTATGGGGATAGTCTAGAGGCAGATCCCGAGAGATTGAACGAGATAGAAGAGAGAATTGTCCAACTTAAGCGCATTTGTCGCAAATATGGCCCAAGTTTAGCCGAAGCGATCGATTATTATCAGAAATTACAGCAGGAATTAGCGGAGTTGACGGGAGAAGGACAATCGATTGAGGAATTAGAAAAAATTTGTCAGCAACAGGAAAAAATCTATCGAGAAACTAGCACCCAGTTGACCTTTTTGCGACAAGAAACCGCTAGTCAACTAGAAAAACAATTGGTACAGGAATTAAAACCTTTAGCCATGGAAAAGGTGATTTTTGTCTGTCGGATTAACCCGGGTAATCCTAGCAGTCTGGGAGTCGATCAAGTGGTATTTTATTTTAGTCCCAATCCGGGGGAAAAAATCCAACCTTTATCCAGTACCGCTTCCGGAGGAGAAATGAGTCGTTTTCTCCTAGCGTTAAAGTCCTGTTTTTCCCAATCCCAATCGGCAGCGACAACCCTAATTTTTGACGAAATTGATGCGGGAGTATCGGGAAAAGTTGCCCAAGCAATTGCCGATAAATTAGATCAATTAGGTCAACAATATCAAGTTTTATGCGTTACTCATCAACCCTTAGTGGCTGCTTTAGCTGATCACCATTTTCGAGTTTATAAACAAATGATTGCCGAAGATAATCCCACTAATCTCTCGGAAATTCGCACGGTTGTCCGGGTTACTTCTCTCGATAATCGTCAGACGAGAAGGGAAGAATTGGCACAATTAACGGGAGGAAATTCGGCAGCAGATGCCATCGCTTTTGCCGAGTCTTTATTGGAGAAAGCGGCTGCCAAAAAACAGTAAGATTTAACCTTGAAATTGACTGATTAACCAACGTCCCACCTGACTTTGATCCTTGCTGCGTGCCTGTTGTAAAGCTGACTCTAAAACCGCAAGTTTTAAATTAGGTAAAACCTTTGATATGTCAATTCTTTTGCTACCTCGATCGATTATTTCAAAAGCGAATATTTGGGGATAATCGACGTTAACACTCCAATATTCACTAACTCCTAATTCTTCGTAGAGTAAGCGTTTATTACCTAAGTCATCATTGAGGGTAGATTTTGAGATTTCAATGACTAAATCTGGTGGGGGATACTGATTTAAATCAATCAGCGAAGTACCGTAGGGAATCAGATTAGCTTTGTCAGCAAAATAATAAGATATATCTGGTTGAACTTCTCGATAACCAGACTTGCGAAAACTGCAATTATCTTTGGCATTAAAGGTCAGATTTTTTAGGGTAGCATAGAGACTAACAGCGAAGATCAAAATAGCATGATCGCTGGCATGATCGTTACCAATAGGAGTCATTTCTAATCGATAATAGCCATTGTAATAATAACTTTTTCCTTGATTTTCTGGGAAGTTTTTAATTGCTTCTAAGTATTCTTCCCAACTAGCTTTAATCCATAAATCTGTCGAGATAATAGTTTCTAGCTGTTGCATAATCTTAGCCTCGATTTTATGGAGTTAACCTTGAAATTGAGTGATTAACCAACGTCCCACCTGACTTTGATCCTTGCTGCGTGCCTGTTGTAAAGCTGACTCTAAAACCGCAAGTTTTAAATTAGGTAAAACCTTTGATATATCAATTCTTTTACTACCTCGATCGATTATTTCAAAAGCAAATATTTGAGGATCATCTACCTTAACACTCCAGTATTCACTAACCCCTAATTCTTCGTAGAGTAAGCGTTTATTGCCTAAGTCATCATTAAGGGTAGATTTTGAGATTTCAATGACTAAATCTGGTGGGGGATACTGATTTAAATCAATAATCGAAGTCCCATTTGGTATCAGATTCGCTTTCTCTCCTAGATAGTAAGATATATCGGGCTGCACTTCTCTAATTCCTCTTTTGCGATAGGAACAAGTGGGGAGTCCTTGAAAAGGAATTTCTTTGAGGATAGCGTAGAGACTCACCCCCAAAAAGACAACGTGATGATCTCTAGCGTGTTCAAATCCAATAGGAGTCATTTCTAAGCGATAATAGCCATTGTAATAATAACTTTTTCCTTGATTTTCTGGGAAGTTGTTAATTGCTTCTAGGTATTCTTCCCAACTACCTTTAATCCATGAGTCAGTTATCCCCCTAGTTTCTAGCTGTTGCATAGTTATCCGATCCCGCTTTGAACTTTTTCTCTAATTATAGCAATTATTGCTCAAATCAGAACCAGGGAACCGAGCAAGTATAATGATAGAATAGATTAATTGAGAAAAAATTAGCCCAATTATGACCACAACTTATGATTATATAATTATCGGTGGTGGTATCACCGGTTCCGCCTTAAGTTATGAACTAGCTAACCTAGGCAGTCGAGTCCTCTTATTAGAAAAAGAAACCCATCCCCTCAACGCCACTTTCTACAGTTACGGGGGTTTAGCCTATTGGTCGGCTACCACAGAAATCGAGAGAAAATTATACCAAGAAGGTCGAGAAATTCAGCGCAATTTATCCCAGGAATTGGGCATAGATAACGAATACCGGGACATAGAGTTAATTCTCACCGTTAACCCTGAAGATGATCCAGTCGCTGTGGCCGAAAAATTTGCTATCTTTGCTATTACCCCCGAAATTCTCGATCCGCAAGCAGCGATCGCTTTAGAACCTCTATTAAATCCCGCAGCTATCTCCGGAGTTTTACGACTGCCCCACGGTCACATCAACGCCGAAAAAACTAATCTTGCCTATCAACAAGCTTTTCTACGTCTGGGAGGCAAGATTATTCGGGAAGCTGTCATCGAATTAATTGAAACTGCATCGAGAATTACCGGCGTAAAAACTCCTAAAAATAATTATTATGCCGGGGAAACTATCGTTTGTGCGGGGGGATTAACTCGGTCTTTACTGCAAAAATCCGGTATTACTGCTCCCGTCTATTTTACCCATGCCCAGGTGATCAAAATTCCCCCCAGCGAGATCAAATTAAACACCCTAGTTATGCCCGCAATTCCTGCCAGATTGGTATTAGAGCAAAAAATTACCCAACTAGAAAATCAGGGCATTTGGCAGAGAGAAACCCCAGAAATAATTGCCAGTGTTTTAGAAACGGGAGCGGTACAATTCCGGGATCAAAGCCTTTATCTAGGGCAAATTAGCGCCATTATCACCGATCCAGACGGGATTTTAAACCCTCTGGCGGGGGAAAAAGCAATACGCGCCGCCGTGGGGACATTGCTGCCTTCTTTAGCCTCTCTCCCCGGCAGCTGTCATCATTGCCTAGTGGCCTTTGCTCCCTCGGGACGGCCCCTAGTGGGAGCGATCGCCGATAAACTGGGATTGCAGGTATTTTCTGGTTTTACCAGTACGCTTGTATCGGCTCCGCCCCTGGCCCGACGTTTTGCGCGTCATCTGCTCGGGGAAAATGACGAGATAATTAGGGTTTGCTGAAAAAGTTTTTCGTGGGGACAGGGTGTGGGGTGTGGGGTGTAGGTTTTTACCCATTTTCATCTGGTAAATTACCTAATTTTCAGGGAAAAAGTCCCGGAATTTTCCCCCCGATCCCTCCGGGATCTGGGACTTTTTGATTGACCAAAAGTCTAAAAGTCTTACCCAACAAGGTTTTTAGATTTATTTAGCAAACCCTAATTGCTAATTGACAAAAGTTAAGAGAGAAATTAACTGATGGTTGCAATTAACCCTAATCGACTTTTTCCAACTGCCAAAGAATTTGGTTTCCCTCGCGTCTGACCCGGGAGATTACCCAATTTCGCCACGGCCAATGGTCGCCGCGACTGGTAACGGCCCCTGGATTAATATCCATTAAATCGGCCACTTCGGCGCTGGTAATCAAATAACCGCGATTGGCCACTTCATCGGCAATGCGTAGGGTTTCGATGAGATTTCTTAGCTGGTCAACTCTTTCTCCCCGGGGTAATTGGATTTCATCGCCAGCGCTATTAGGTGGTTCATTCATGATGATGGTCTGGTCAAAGTTGATTAACAATAAAAATTGTCGGTTAAGGCAAACAATCAAGCTTCCCCTATCGTTATTCTATCGATTTCATCAATAATAGTCCTCATCAAAACAGTCCTATCTCCTCGAATCTTACCGTCACATCTTTGCTAAAACCCTAAAAACCCCTTGACAAAAAACACAAAATATAGTAGGTAAATCTGGGAAAGTGGTTAGCGGTCACTGATAAGTAGTCGTGCAAAATTAATTTCCTAGTCGAGACAGGAGACAGGAGACAGGAGACGGGATACAGCTATTAGGGATCGGATTTGAGTTTTCAGTTCTCTGTTTGCTCACCACCGCAGAAGTCTGACGGAGTAGTGGCTTAGATGTGTAATTAATTGTGCTTAGATACTTACACTGATAACTGCTCACTGATAACTGCTCACTGATAACTGCTCACTGATCACTGATCACTGATAACTGATCACTGATAACTGATCACTGATTACTGATAACTGAAAATAACTGCTATAAAATTGGACTAGCCTTTTTCCCCAGAAAAAAATCCCCATCCATGACCTTAATCCTCTACAACACCCTCAGTCGTCGCGAAGAACCCTTTACCCCCCTCATCCCCGGCATGGTCTCCATGTATTGCTGCGGCATTACCGTTTATGATTATTGCCATTTGGGTCATGCGCGTACCTGTGTGGTTTGGGATGTGGTGCGGCGTTATTTGGAGTATCTCGGTTATAAAGTGCGCTATATTCAGAATTTCACTGATATTGACGATAAAATTCTCAATCGGGCTAAAAATGAACATACCACCATGGCAGCCGTAGCCGAGAGATTTATCGAGGCCTACTTTGAAGATATGGCAAAATTAGGAGTCAGACCGGCGGACGCTTATCCCCGGGCCACTCATACCCTCGACGGTATCAAGCGCCTAGTCTATGAATTAGAACAAAAAGGCTATGCTTACCCCAGCGATGGCGATGTTTACTATTCCGTCCGTCGTTTTTCTGATTATGGCAAACTATCAGGGCGAAAACTGGATGATCTGCAAGCCGGCGCCAGCGGCCGGGTAGAAACCGACGACCCGGAAGCAATTAAAAAACAAGACCCCTTTGATTTTGCCCTCTGGAAGGGGGCAAAACCGGGGGAACCTAGTTGGGATTCTCCCTGGGGCCAAGGTCGTCCAGGGTGGCATATTGAATGTTCGGCCATGGTCAAAGAACAATTGGGAGAAACTATCGATATTCATGTGGGGGGAAGTGATCTGATTTTTCCCCACCACGAAAACGAAATTGCCCAAAGTGAAGCGGCAACTGGTAAACCTCTGGCCCACTATTGGTTACATAATGGCATGGTTAAGGTGGCCGGGGAAAAAATGTCGAAATCCCTCGGTAATTTCATCACTATTCGCGAGTTATTGACAAAATATGACCCCTTAGCCGTGAGATTATTAATTTTAGGGGCCCAATACCGCAAACCGATCGATTTTTCCGATGAGGGATTGCAGGCGGCCACTAATGGCTGGCATACTTTACAAGAGGGTTTATCCTTTGGTTATAAGCATCTTCCGCCAGATAATCCCGCAATTACTGACCAAGAGCTAGAAAATCGCTTTCAAGAGGCGGTAAATCACGATTTTAACTTTGCCGGTGGTTTAGCGGTGTTATTTGAAATCGCTAAGGAATTACGCAAGGAGGGTAATAATTTAACCCATGCGGGTAAGACGGACAGCAATCTGGCCGAATTAGCGGTAAAATGGCAGACTTTGGTGAAATTGTCTAGGGTTTTGGGTCTAGAAATTGCCGCCGACCAGAGGGAAACCCCTGTTTCTGAGGGAATTAGTGCAGCGGATATCGAAAATCTCATCCAACAACGCACAGAGGCGAAAAAAGCGAAAAATTACGCCGAAAGCGATCGCATTCGCGCAGAATTAAAAGCGCAAGGGATTAGTTTAATCGACCAACCCGGGGGAGTGACTAAATGGTTAAGAGAGGGAGACTAGAAATTCTTCGGCCACTTCCTCCACCCTGCGATCGCGTCCATCCACCTGATAGTTTAATTTCTGCATAGTGCTGGAGGTGATTTTGCCAGTGAGTTTGGCTAAAACCTGTCGCAATTGCGGATATTTTTGCAAACTATCCCGGTTAAAAATCGGTACCGCTTCGTAGGGAGGAAAATAGCGTTGATCATCTTCTAGGATGACTAAATCTAGCACGGGAATTAAGCCATCGGTGGAATTTCCCGCCACTAAATCCACTTGTTTTTCGGCTAAAGCGCGGTACATTAACCCTAAATCCATCACTTTCGGGGGTCGGGCAAAAGTTAGGCCGTAGGTCTTCGCTAATCCCTTGTAACCGTCTTCCCTTTCCAAAAATTCATAACCAAAACCCGCTTGCCAATTGGGAGTATATTTAGCCACCTGCGAGAGAGTTTTCAGATTGTATTGACTGGCGGTTTCTCCCCGGATAACAATGGCGAAAGTATTCTCGAATCCTAGACTGGGAAAGACTTCTAGATTAAATTTTTCCGGATAAATCTCTTGCAGCTTTTCAGAGACTAATCGGGCATCGTTAAGGGGTTTTTCCTGCAAAATTCCCGTGAAAGCCGTGCCAGAATACTCCACATAACCATCGATTTTACCCGCTTTCACCGCTTCATGACAGATCAGAGTACCACCGAGATTAAATTGACGCTCAACCCGTAAATTCGTCTCTTTTTCGATTTTCTGTGCCAAAATTTCCCCTAAAATCACCTGTTCGGTAAAATTTTTGGAACCGATCACCACTGTGCCGGGGGATGAATGGAAAATTTGAGTCAAGAGGAAAGATAGCAAGGCCAACCCGATTAAACCTAAGCCCCATTGCCATTTAGAGGGCTTTTTCGGGCGTTGCGAAGGGGAAAAGGTCTTTTCTAGCCGACCGAGACTCCAATCGGCAACAAGGGCTAAAAAAGCGGCAGGAATTGCCCCCGCCAAAATTAACTGATTATTGACCGTGGCAATACCGCGAAAAATAAACACTCCCAAACCACCGCCACCGATGGCAGCTGCGATCGTGGCCACACCGATAGCAATCACCGTGGCAATTCTCACTCCTGCCAAAATTGTCGCCCCGGCCAGGGGTAATTCGATATAGCGCAGGATTTGACCGTCGGTCATGCCTAGGGATAACCCGGCTAATTTTAATTCGGGATCAACTTTTTTGATGCCCAGATAGGTATTTAAAACAATTGGCAGTAAGGTATAGAGAGTTAGGGCAACAATAGCGGGAATTTTGCCGATTCCTCCCAAAAAAGGCACGGAAATTAAAAAACCAAATAGGGCTAAACTGGGGATAGTCTGTAGGGTGTTAACGATCGCTATAATTGGTGGGGCGAGAATAGCTTGACGACTAATCAAAATACCTAGAGGAATCCCAATTAAGCTACCCATAGCCATGGCTATTCCCGTCAAGAAAAGATGTTCTCCAGTGCGAAAAGCGATTTCCCCCCCATAATCTAGCCAAAAACTATCCATAAACTTCTCTTAAAGCGGCTGCTTCATCCTATTGTATAGAATGAATGGGATCTATTAGTTCCAGTCTTGATTTAAAGATTCTATCACCATCTTGACATTATCTCCTCCCTAAAGACCAATGACTAACAAATTTAATCCTCGGGCTAAAACTGTTGCCGATTGGGCCTATATCGGTATTGATAAACATTTTCATAAAGTTCTTAAACACGAAGCTGGGGTTTTACTCGATCAGGATCCAGAAGAATTACATCAAATTCGTGTGGGAATGCGCCGTCTTCGCAGTACCTTAACTGGTTTTGATCCCGCTTTAACCATGCCGAAATCTGCCGATCAAAAACGGGTGGGTAATCTGGGCAGAATTTTAGGAGAATTGCGGGATTTAGATGTGTTAAAAGAGGCTTTTGTCGGTCATTATCAGCCAATTTTGCCCCCGCAAGAACAGGATTTACTGAAGAAAGTTTTACAAGTTCTCGAAAGCCAAAGAAAAAAGGCTTTTGCTAAGGTAGAAAAGCTGTTAAAGTCCGACAAATTTCTCAATTTTAAGGCAGATTTTGCCAGTTGGTTGGATAATCCCACCTATCAACCGATGGGAAAATTAGATATTGCTACGGTTTTACCAGACTTATTATTACCGCAAGCGAGTCGCTTTTTACTGCACGAAGGCTGGTTAGTTGGGGTAAATTTAGAGGAAGATCAAAAAGTAAGAGAGTTTTCTAGTCAAGAAATTGATGACTTATTGGAAAAAGAAGGATTATTACTGCATGATCTCCGCAAAGAAGCCAAGCGTTCTCGCTATAATATGGAGTTATTCACTCAGTTTTATGGCGACAAGTATCGAGAGTATCTAGAAGATATTAAAAACCTTCAAGGTATTCTCGGAGAAATGCAGGATTGTTGTGTTCTCTCGGATTTTCTTAGCCAAATTTTCCCTAATTGTCTCGCCAAGGAAATGCCCACCTTACTCGAAATTTTCCAAAATATCCGTCACCAAAAATGGCAAGAATGGCAACCCTTACAAAAGAAATTCCTTGACGCTGACACCAGAAAAAGTCTGCACCAGACAATTTTACAGCCTATTTTTCGGCAAAATAGTGTAGAATTAGAGACTAATCCAGAATCCTGAGATTAGAACCGATGAATTTTTTTCAAAAGTTAAACCACGCCATTAGTCAAAACCAGACTCTACTTGTCCTCGGTTTAGATGCTAACCCCGAAATGATGCCCTCCACCCCGGGAGAATTAATCGTTAATTTAGAACAGTGGCTCAAGTTTATTATCGATGAAACTGCCCCTTTTGTCTGTGCCTACAAACCAACTTTAGGCTTTTATCAAGCTTTGGGAGCGGCAGGTTTAGAATTATTACAGCGAATTTTAACGGCAATTCCCGATCATATCCCGGTAATTTTGGATGCTAAACACGGCGATATTAATACTAGCAGTATTTTAGCCGAGACTATCTTTAAAACTTGGCAGGTGGACGCGGTTACTCTCAATCCCTACTCCGGACAGGATCACGTTGCTCCTTTTTTAGTTTATCCCGAGCATGGTGCTTTTATCCTCTGTCATACTTCCAATCAAGGCGCGATTAATCTGCAAGAATTTCCCAGTCGCGACAATCCTTTTTATCTGCAAGTTGTCAAAGAAGCTTGCACTTGGGGAACTCCCGAACAAGTATTTTTAGAAGTGGGAACCACTCAACCAGAGATATTGAAAAAGATTCGCAATTTTGCCCCCGAAAGATTGATTTTATTACGCAGTATTTGGGAAGAAAAAAGTAAATTCTCCGAGTTAATTACTGTGGGTTTAAATAGTCATGGCGAGGGTTTATTAATTCCTGTACCCCAAGACTTTTTATCTCAACCCGATTTGGGAACAAAAGTCAAGGATTTACGCGAGGAAGTCAACAAAATTAAACAAAATCACCAGCAAGAATCGAGCCAAGATGATACTTGGACCGCTAACGTTTGTCTTTTAAAACAACATCCTCATCAGGATTTAATTCTACAATTATTTGATATTGGCTGCTTGATGTTTGGCGATTATGTGCAAGCATCGGGAGAAACTTTTTCCTATTATATCGATCTGAGAAAAATTATCTCTAATCCTAATATTTTTCAGCAGGTAATTGAAGCCTATGGAGAAATATTAAAAACCTTGACATTTGACCGCATTGCTGGTATCCCCTACGGCTCTTTACCTACGGCTACGGGTTTATCTTTATTATTAAATCATCCGATGATTTTCCCCCGCAAAGAAGTAAAAGCCCACGGCACAAGAAGAGTAATTGAAGGTAATTTTCAAGTGGGGGAAACCGTGGTAGTAGTGGACGATATTTTAATTTCTGGCAAAAGTGCGATCGAGGGGGCAGCAAAGATTAAATCGGCGGGATTATTAGTTAATGATATCGTGGTTTTTATCGACCATGGTGGCCCCGTTAAAGATAAACTTCGTAGCCATGGTTATCAACCTTATTCGGTTTTAACCCTAGCAGAAATTACCGATACTCTCTACGAAGCGGGAAGACTGACAGAAGCAGAATATAGCTGTTTTTTAAATCGCTCCCATTGATATTTAGCCATCAGTTATCAGTTATCAGTTATCAGTTATCAGTTATCAGTTATTAGTTATCAGTTATCAGTTATCAGTTATCAGTTATCAGTTATCAGTTATCAGTTTTAAGTAAGCAGTATGGGGAGCATCTCACCTTTGTAACCCCTAAATCAGGTTTTTATGTCAAGCTATTTTGAAAGCCTTGCTGGAAAACAGTTTTAGTGATAAGTATAATTACTCACTTGCATAAATGAGATGCTCCCAGCAGTATGTATTAAGTGAGCCTCATCAAATGGCAGTTTCCTGCTGTCTTTTGACTGTTTACTGTTTACTGATTACTGTTTACTGTTTACTGATTACTGTTTACTGTTTACTGTTTACTGTTTACTGATCACTGATTACTGATTACTGATCACTGATTACTGCTCACTGAAAATTGTTAAGAAACTTGACTGCGTAAGACCTTTAGGGTATTCAGGAGCTTGCTTTCTTCTTTTTCCTCAAAAATAGTTAAATCTTTCGGTTTACAACGTTTTATATGCAATTTAATCCCCTGCGCTCCTTCTGTTTTCAAATCTTCTTCGTAACCAGCTTGAGCGACTTCAGCCTCGTCTTTAGCGAGAAAAGGACCGAAATAATAAGTACATCTGGGATAGTCGGTTTTAATCTCGACCCAGTAGGCTAATCCGAACCTTTCGAGTAAGCTAATCAAAAATTCTTTCATTTCGTTCCCCATCTAAATCTACTCTGGTGGTTTTGTTACGTTCGTTTACATTTCGCAAACTTCCTTCCTATTTTATTTATACTTTTTCCTTTTGGCTATTGGGAGTGTCGAAAAATACAGATTCTCAGTCGGGGGAATTTTGCCAGCGTTGACGGTAAACCTCGTAAAGAGCCATACCCGCCGCCACCGAAGCATTGAGACTGGGGGTTTTGCCTGCCAAAGGGATAGATACCAACTCATCGCAGGACTTTTGGGTTAGCAGACTCAAACCCTCTCCCTCCGAACCTACCACCAATCCTATCGCACCCGTTAAATTGATTGTGTGTAAAGATTTACCAGTTTTTGCCGCCGTGCCGTAGAGCCAAAAACCAGCCGCTTTTAATTCCTCTAAAGCACGATTGAGATTAACCACCCTAGCGACGGGTAAATATTCCAGGGCCCCCGCCGCCACTTTCATCACCGTCGATGTCACCCCAGCGGCGCGACGTTGGGGAATAACTACCCCCTGACAACCCATGGCTTCGGCGGTGCGAATAATTGCCCCAAGGTTATGGGGATCCGTAATACCTTCAGCGATGACGATGACGGGGTGGCGACTTCTGCCCTTAGCTTTCTCGATCAGATCGGCTAATTCGATATAATCATAGGGAGACATCTGGGCGGCGATCCCCTGATGATTGGCCTTACTGGTAATCTGATCGAGACGCAGATCGTCCACCTCATCAATTACCGTGCCGTTGGCTTTGGCTTTTTCTAAGAGGGTATGATAACGGGGATCGTAACGGAGTCGATTGACCACCCAAATCCGATTCAGTTGGCGCTCCTCTTCCATGGCTGTTAAAACCACCCGGCGACCGTAGAGCAGATCATCAGCTTCTTGGTTTTCTGGAGTTACTGTCGGGGATTTAGTCAGAATTGGCCCGGTTTTTGGCCGCGAGGGCCGGCGAGAATTACGATTATCGGACTTGTCACGAAATGGTCGATCGCTCATGATTGATTAATAGTAAAGGAGTCGGGAGTCATCCCGATGGCTATAATTCTAGTTTTTCTAATAGTTGATGTAATCTTGAGGGGTCTTGCAGATAAAGATAGCCGAACAGGGTTTCTAAACTGCTGGCCTGCTGATAGACTTGGGCTGTCAGACGACGGCGTTTTCCCGTGACCGCATTGCGTCCCCGGCGCAGAATTTCTTTTTCTTGGTCTGTCAGATAGGGCTGCAGTTGCGCTAAATCTAAGGCCTGTTGTTCTGCTCTAACTTTGCCCACCACCTGAGCGTGATAGTCTCCCAGACGCTGGGGCGGCAGTAAGTAATAAGTGCGGATGTATAATTCATAAACAGCATCCCCTAGATAGGCCAGAGAAGCAGGCGATAATCGGTCAAGACCCTCTAGGATTGGTGAACCCTGGCCACTGACCTGTAAGCGAAGTTTTTCGAGAGGAGATTCCACGATTTACGCTTTTTCTAGATATTCGATCGCTTCTTCCAGGGTGGATCGCAGGGAAAAAAACTTCTCCAATCGCACCAGTTTTACGGTTTGAGTTACCCGGGGATTGGTAACAATTTGTAAACTGCCCCCTTCGGTTTTGGCCTTTTTTACCAATTTTACTAGGGCCCCTAAACCGGAGCTATCGATAAAATCAATCTGAGCGAGGCTAATAATCACATCCTTAGGACCTTGCTCCACATAGCCTTCGATCACCTTACAAAAAGTCGGTTCGGAAAAGGCATCTAAAAGACCCGTCAAACGGAAAATTTGGTACTTATCTCTGACCTCACGCGTGCCTCGCAAGCTGACGGTCAAGTTAATTGCTTCTGGAATAATCGCCTCCTAGCTCTAGAGCCGTAAAAATCAAAACCCTAGTATATCCTAAAAATTTACGACCGACCCTTTTTTGCTTGCCGCATTAAATCGACAAATTGGCCAAACAGATAATCGGCATCGTGGGGGCCGGGACTGGCTTCGGGGTGGTATTGTACCGAGAAAAAGGGCAAGGACCTGTGTTTTAAACCCGCTACGGTGCGATCATTGAGGTTGAGATGGGTAATCTCCACTTGCGGATTTAAAGATGCCTCCTGCACGGCAAAACCGTGATTCTGACTGGTAATTTCCACCTGTTGCTGGAGTCCACAGGGTTGATTTAACCCGCGATGACCAAATTTCAGTTTAAAGGTTTCTGCTCCTAGGGATAGGCCTAAAATTTGATGACCCATACAGATGCCAAAAGTGGGTTTTTCCCCTTGTAAAAGTTCCTTGGCTAGGGCAATCCCTTCGGTGACAGCCGCCGGATCTCCCGGTCCGTTAGAAAAGAAAATACCATCGGGATTATATTCGGCGATTTTTTCGGGAGGAGTGTCAGAGGGAACCACGATCACCCGACAACCGTAGCTGGCTAAACGCCGGAGAATATTGCGTTTGATGCCAAAATCGATCGCCACCACCGTTAACGGTTCTTGATCACTATCAATTGGCGCAAATTCCCAAGCGGACGGGGTGGGAGTCGTCCACTCGTACACTTCCTTGGTGGTAACTTCTTTGACGAGATTTAACCCAGCCATACTGGGGGCTGCCTGCACCAGCCGCAGTAAATCATGATAATCGAGTATTTCCGTGGAAATTGCCCCATTCATCGCCCCAACCGAGCGAATTTTGCGGGTCAGAGACCGGGTATCGATGCCATAGATGCCAATAACATCATGATCGGCCAGATAATCCGGTAGGGATTGGCTAGAACGCCAATTACTGGGCCGGTGGCAGATGTTTTTGGCGATCGCTCCTTTCACCTGGGGACGAATTGACTCCTCATCCTCGGGGTTAACCCCCGTATTTCCCAATTCTGGATAGGTAAAAGTGACGATTTGACCAGCATAACTGGGATCGGTGAGGACTTCCTGATAACCGGTCATCCCCGTGTTAAAGACAACTTCGCCGACAGTGGTTCCCTTGGAGCCGAAGGAATAACCCTCGTAAACCGTACCATCGGCCAGAACTAATAAGGCTTTTTGACTAGCAGCACTGGATATCATCGTCAATTTTTTAATCTTGAGTAGTGGTGAGAAACAGAAGTCAAGGATAGACTAGAACAGGGACTAGAAAACGAATTGCTTAGTTTTAATTGGCTAGAGCGTTTTATGATTAAGAGTACATCCGCTCAAGGACAATAGTTTCCCCTGACTAGCCATCGGCAAAATCCTATCGCTTAAAAAATAACTATATAAGTAATATGAGTGCAAGAAAACTGACTGATGCCACGAAAAAAGAAATTCTTAAGCTTTATCGGGAAACGGAGGCCACCACTTCCACGTTAGCCGAGCGTTATGGAGTGAGTAGTTCTACGGTCAGTCGTTTTCTCAAAAATTCTTTTTCTAGCGAGGAATACGAGCAGTTAATCCAGAAAAAACGCTTGGCCCGCAATGGTCGCAGCCTTGAGGAGGAGGAGGCAGCAGCGGATTTACCGGAAAAAGCGATCGAGGTGATTAGTGTTCGGGCAGCCCAAATCGCAGCTAAGGATGAGCAGGCTTTTCAGCAACCGATCACTTCTGTGGAACAATTAACCCTATTAATGGATACCTCTTACTCGCCAGAAGCAGATAATCCAGAAGATACAGAAATTAATGGCGATAAACCCCTAGAAGACGCTAATTTAAGCGAATTTTTCGTCGAAGCTCTCGAGGAAGAGGAGGATGAAGATGAGCTTGACGAGGATTGGGATGAAGAGGAGGATGAAGATGAAGATGAAGACGAGGAGGAGGAGGAACTAGCGGGGAGCTATTTAGGCCCGACTATCGTTAAAACAGCCCAATTACAGATATTACCCCTCTCGGCAGCGGCTTTTCCCAAAACCTGTTACTTGGTCATTGATCGCGCTGCCGAATTAATCACCCGTCCCCTCAAGGATTTTGCCGAATTGGGTAAGGTTCCCCCTCAGGAAATCCAGCAGCGCACTCTCCCCATCTTTGAAAGTCATCGCATCGCTCGTCGTTTCTCCAAGCGCAAGGAAAAAGTGATTAAAGTTCCCGACGGTCGCCTGATCGAAAAAGCTCACGCTCAACTGGAAGCTAAAGGGATCACCCGTCTGCTCATGGATGGTCGTATCTACGCTTTAGAGTAGGGGATGAGAGGATTAGCCGGGGTTGGGAAGTGGGGAAGTGGGAATTATGAATTATGAATTGGGGAAGTGGGGAGATGGGGAGCAGGGAGATGGGGAGCAGGGAGAATAAATAAAAATAATCCTCCTGACTGGAAAGAGGGTGTGGGGTGTAGGGAAAGAAACCTCTGTGGGGATGAAAATTTTTTCCTCGGGACTGACTCCTGAATACTGACTCCTGAATACTGTCTCCGGTCTCCTGACGACCGCCTCCTGTCTCCTAACCCCACCAACAAACTTTTTCAGGAAACCCTAAATATAATCGAGTTTGAACAATAGATAAGTTTTTTAACAAGAGTAGTTTCAGATACTAATTACCCGATGGACTGGGGTAGAATTAGAAAAACCAGTCAAACTGTTTTAGCCAAGCTATTTAACTATGATTAAAATTAACTTGCTGTTCGGGTTATCTTCTCTTAAAAAATCGATAAAAAACTTTACATAAACTCAAATAAAAGCGGAGTGAGTTATCAGACAAAGTTTTTAGGTGCTTTTGTTGATTACTTCTTAACCACCATCTTAGAAGTAGAAGAAGGGAGATGAAAGTTAATCAGTTACTAAGACTCTACGAACAAGGAGAGCGGGATTTTTTGGGTATTGACTTGATGAGTCTAGACCTACAACAAGTGACTCTGATTGCTGTCAATTTTGCGGCGGCCAATTTGCGCGGAACTAATTTGAGCCGCTCTTTTTTGACTAAATCAAATCTACGGGGAGCGAGTTTGAATTGGGCGAATTTAACCTATGCCAAATTAAGTCAAGCGCAATTAGTGGAAGCGGACTTAACCAAAGCCAATCTCACCGGGGCCTTTATGGTACAGGCAAACCTGCGTAACTCCCGATTAAGTGGGGCGGATCTTTCCCATGCTAATCTCCGGGGGGCGAATTTATGCGGGGCGAATTTATGCGGGGCGAATTTATACTTAGTTAATCTCTTGGAGGCAAACCTAGATAAAGTCAATCTCAATTGGGCTAATTTGCAGGAAGCGCGGTTAAGTGGGGCTAAATGTCGTCAGATTTCCGCAAGGGAAGCCAATTTTAGCGGCTCTTTTCTGAAAGAGGTGGACTTTCAAGGGGCCAATTTAGAAAGGGCTAATTTTAGCGAGGCACGTCTGACGGGTAGTGATTTACGCGGGGCTAATTTAGTGGGTGCTAATCTAGCGGGAGCGCGTTTACAAGAGGTAAATCTACAGGGAGCGGACTTGAGGGGTGCTAACTTGACGGGGACTTGTTTTGAGAGCGTCACCGGTTGGACAGAAACCGCCCAAGAAGATGATATTTTTCCCCTAGACTGGTTTCAGCCCCGTTTTGCCACTTAAAAGTCAATATATCTGCCGAAAGCCTCTCCTTTTCTTCTCAATTAACGATTAGCTGGACTGGTTAATCTTTGGTTAGGAATAGGAATTTGGGGAGCATTATTCGGCTCATCCTCGAAGGGTAAAGCAGGGGGAGGAGGAGGAGTGGTAGCACCCGGAGATGGTGCTGGAGATGGACTGGGATTAACGGCAGCGGGGGAACTTTTCGGGGTGACGACGGGTGCGGGAGAGCTAAAACCGAGGAGATCTTTGCCAAAGGGAAAAACATTCGTCCAGCGTTGAATATTAGGGTTGCCAAACCAATCTTGACGGGATACCTTCACCGCCAGGAGAGGTGCGATCGCTCCTGATTTTTCGGCCGTTATTAATAAATCAATTTTATTAAGACCCTGTTGTTGATTAAAACGACTGATGATAGTTTTCTCTGCTAATTGCGATGCTCTAGTCAATAATCCTTCGTAGGATTCTCCCTGTTTAACTCTGATGGGAAGATTAACAGTAGATTGAGCTAAAACCACATCAACGGCGATAATTCCCGTCAGCAGCGTTAAAACACTAATAGACTTGTACATAGGACAGATGGTTAAACAGACAATCCTTGGCCAGGGTCGGGAGCTTCCCTGTTAGGGTTCCCCGATCGCCTTCTTAAATTACCACGATCGATCTCTGGCAACAATTAAAATTTTCCAGTAGCCAAATCGTCCTTGGCTCCTAGCAATAGAATTCCGCCCACGCTAACCTGAGAGTACAGCGTGGGGTTTCTCGACTATTCACCCTAATTTCGGTAAACCCATACTATAGTTCTGGACTCTGGCGTTGAGATTATAGCTAATTTCGCCTTTTTGCAGGAGAGAACGGATAAAATGTTCTAGATCTGAACCGATGCGACGGAGATTATATTCGCTCAGTTCTTCCCCATTGTAGGATTCCACCAATTCATCGAACTTACTATAAACCTTATTGAGAGCCACTTCTTCCCAATTAAATTCATTATCGGGATCCACATCAAGAGTCAAGACATTGTTGCTCTCGATTAATTGATTATTTTTTACTTCAGCCGTATAAATGCGAATATGACGGGTCGTGGATTTTAACAGCATGGAATCTTCAAGGTAAGTTAGACGCTATGTCTAAGATTTTGCCATGATTTGCGGCAATGGGGAATTGGGAAGTTTTTTTCAGTGTTGCCAAAGGCACGGCGTAGCCGTCCAGTAATCAGTAAACAGTAATCAGTGAAAAGACAGCACTGTTACTGTCACCCACATACTGCTCACTTAATACTCCCACTGATAACTGGTAACTGATCACTGATCCCTGAGATGGCTGTCTCCCGAACAATGTTTACGGATCGACCAGAAACGTGATACTATAATAGATTGCAGTGTTTAAGCAGAGATCACGAGTCCTATGGCCTTAACCCAGACCAAAAAACAAGAACTAATCAGCCAATATCAGTCCCACGAAACCGATACAGGATCATCGGAGTTACAGGTAGCTTTCTTAACCGAGAGAATCAACCAACTGACCGAACACCTGAAAGCTAACCCAAAAGACCACGCTTCCCGCCGGGGATTACTCCAGATGATCGGTCGTCGTCGGGGACTGTTAACCTATATTCAGAAGAAAGATCAACAACGTTATCAAACCCTGATCGGTCGTCTCGGAATTCGCCGTTAAGCTTACCCCCCTTGCATCCCTACCATGGCCTCTGAATCGAAATCGACGGAGAAAAAAGAGCGTCTTCCCTTTGAGCCGCGCCAAAATAAGCGAAAAACCCCGAAAATTGCCCCTAGTCCCGTGCCACCGCCGATAAAGAATCGCTCCGAGGAAACCAGCTTAAAGGCAATTCCGCAAGCGGTCAGTCAACGGATGGCCAAACGGATGGCGGTATTTTGTGGCATTCCGACAGTATTGGGGATAACTTCCTTTTTTGGCTTCTACTGGATTATTAGCCACAATCTTCTCGAAATCCCTTCCTACGTCGCCATGCTCGTCAGTTTAAGCCTATTTGGTCTAGGTTTTATCGGTCTGAGTTATGGCATCTTCTCCGCTTCTTGGGATGAGGATCGGGTGGGGGATTGGCTAGGATGGCAAGAATTTCAAGCTAATTTTGGTAGAACGATCGCCGCTTGGCGGTCCGGCAAAAAAGAAGTGGAAGAAAAATAGATAACCTCTAGAAATCGTCAACAATAGAGATTAAAGGAAACAATAAAAGGTTAATGCCATGATTGTTGTCATGAAAGTTGGTTCCCCGGAAATTGAAATCGAGCGCATCGGTGCCGAATTCGAGGCATGGGGATTAAGTCCCGAGAAAATCGTCGGTAAGCATAAAGTTGTCATCGGTTTAGTCGGAGAAACCAGGGAATTAGACCCCCTACAAATCCAAGAATTAAGCCCTTGGATCGAAACCGTCCTACGAGTCGAACAACCCTTCAAACGCGCCTGTTTAGAATACCGTCACGGGGAATACAGCGAGGTTTTAGTCCCCACTCCTAACGGTGTTATCCCCATCGGCAGAAATCATCCCGTTAGCATTGTCGCCGGCCCCTGTTCGGTGGAAAATGAAGCCATGATCGTGGAAACTGCCAAACGAGTGGCGGCAGCCGGAGCGCAATTCCTCCGGGGGGGTGCCTACAAACCCCGCACTTCTCCATACGCTTTCCAAGGTCATGGGGAAAGTGCTTTAGAATTACTAGCAGCGGCTAGAGATGCCAGTGGTTTGGGTATTATCACGGAAGTAATGGACGCGGCGGATCTCTCTAAGATTGTCGAAATAGCCGACGTGGTGCAAGTGGGGGCCCGCAATATGCAGAATTTTTCCCTCTTGAAAAAAGTTGGAGCGCAACCGAAACCAGTCCTACTCAAGCGCGGCATGGCGGCCACTATTGAAGATTGGTTGATGGCGGCAGAATATATCCTCGCGGCAGGAAATAGCAATGTTATTCTCTGCGAACGCGGTATCCGCACCTTTGACAGTAAATATACTCGCAATACCCTAGATTTATCCTGTATTCCCGTTTTAAGAACTTTAACTCACCTGCCGATCATGATCGATCCTAGCCACGGTACGGGTAAATGGGAATATGTACCGACCATGGCCATGGCTTCCCTGGCAGCTGGGGCCGATTCCTTGATGATCGAGGTGCATCCTAACCCAGCCAAGGCCCTATCCGATGGGCCGCAATCCTTGACTCCGGACCGATTCGATCGATTAACTCGGGAGTTAGCGGTCATTGGTAAGACGATTGGGCGTTGGCCCCAGGTTCCGGCACTGGTTTAATTAAGATGATCAGGGGGTGAATCAACCCCCTTTTTTGGGCATAAATTTCGCTTTTCGGGGCAGTTATGGTGACGATTCCTCTAGAGTTAAATACTGAGCAAATTAGGGGCGAAAAACGGGTAGTTTTTAATCATCTCAGTTGGTTATCCTATCAGCAAATTTTACAGGCAATAGGCGAAAATAATCGCGCCCATTTATTTTATGATCGTGGCACGTTAGAGATTACTATGCCCCTAGAAGAACACGAGTTTTACCGAGAATTAATCGGACGTTTTATCTATTTTTTGGTGTCCGAATTGGGTTTAAAAATTAAAAGTATGGGTTCCACAACTCTAGCTAGGGAAGATTTAGAACGAGGGGCAGAACCGGATAATGCTTACTATATTCAAAATCAAGCTAAAGTGCTAGGAAAAAGGATTAATTTAACTGAAGATCCGCCCCCAGATTTAGTGGTGGAAGTGGATATTACCCACACGGATATTAATAAATTAGCACTTTATGCCCGTTTGGGAGTGCCGGAATTATGGCGTTTTAATGGACAAATCTGGCGCATTTATCGGTTAGAAAAGGGGGTTTATCAGGAAGAAGAATTTAGTGCGACTTTTCCCCTAGTTCCGAAAACTAAACTCTATGAATTTTTAGCCACTGCTAAAGAGGATGAAGTGAGGGCAGAAAAGAATTTAAGAGCATGGGTTGTTAGTCAACTAGCTGAAAGTTGAGGTAATTATGGTGACAGTTCCTCTGGAGTTAAATACTGAGCAAATTAGGGGCGAAAAACGGGTAGTTTTTAATCATCTCAGTTGGTTATCCTATCGGCAAATTTTACAAGCAATAGGAGAAAATAATCGCGCCCATTTATTTTATGATCGTGGTACTTTAGAGATTACTATGCCCCTAGAAGAACACGAGTTTTATCGAGAATTAATCGGATTATTTATTCGGATTTTGGTGGTAGAATTGGGTTTAAAAATTAAAAGTATGGGTTCCACAACTCTAGCTAGGGAAGATTTAGAACGAGGGGCAGAACCCGACAATGCTTACTATATTCAAAATCAAGCTAAAGTGCTAGGAAAAAGGATTAATTTAACTGAAGATCCGCCCCCAGATTTAGTGGTGGAAGTGGATATAACCCACACGGATATTAATAAATTAGCACTTTATGCCCGTTTGGGAGTGCCAGAATTATGGCGTTTTAATGGAGAAATCTGGCGCATTTATCGGTTAGAAAAGGGGGTTTATCAGGAAGGAGAATTTAGTGCGACTTTTCCCCTAGTTCCCAAAACTAAACTCTATGAATTTTTAGCCACTGCTAAAGAGGATGAAGTTAAAGCAGAAAAGAATTTAAGAGCATGGGTTGTTAGTCAACTAGCTAAAAATAATTAACTAGGGTTTGCGGCAAAAAGTTTGTTGGTGGGGTTAGGAGACTCCGAGACAGGAGAATTAAGAATGAGTAATAATTAATTAAATGGTTTATTTAGGGTTGGCTGAATAAATGTGAAATGTAGGCAAGGTAAGGGTTTTGTGGCTCTTCTCTTGAAACAGGTGCCAGATTTTGAGAGAATCGTCCTTCAAAACCTTGCGTCTTCATCGGCCCGCGTCCTGTAGGGGCGAAGCATTCGGGCAATAACCTATCGGTGAAACTGGAGATTTTCTATCCGAATGCTTCGCCCGTACTTTTTCAGCAAGCCCTATTTAGAGATTTTCTGCCAGTTAATCTGGCTCTCCCCTACTTGTGGTCATAAGAAAAAGTTATGAAAAAGTCAGAGATTCAAATTTTCCTAGCTCACGCTAGTGAGGACAAACCAGCAGTTTTGGCACTGCATGAGCGCCTTAAGCAAGCGGGATATAAACCTTGGTTGGATAAAAAAGACCTGATTCCGGGCCAGAACTGGCGTTCAGTCATCCCCAAGGCGATCGCAGATAGTCAACTGTTTATCGCTTGTCTCTCCCAACGCTCGATTGCTAAACAAGGATTCGTGCAGCCGGAATTTAAAATGGCCCTCAATCAATATGCTGACAGACCGCCCAATTCAATCTATCTCATTCCGCTAAGATTGGATGAATGCGATATCCCCGACCTGCGACAGGAGGAGTATGGCTTGAATCTGCGAGACCTCCACTGGCTTGATTATTGGGAAGAAGACGGATTTGAGCAACTAGAAAGAGCAATTACCTATCAATTCAAGCTTGAACCGGAAGAGCCAAAACAACTGTTATCAGTATTTAACTTTGAGGTGGTGGGAGTAAATGCGAAGGGTGAGCAAATTAGAAAAGAGTCGAAACAGTCCCAATATTTCAGGGAAGATCTGGGCAAAGGCATCACCTTAGAAATGGTCGCCATTCCGGGGGGAACTTTCCTGATGGGAACAGAAGATGAGGAAATCGAAAGACTGGTTAAAAAATTTAATTGGGAAGGATTTAGAAGGGAAAGACCACAACATGAAGTAACTGTCCCACCCTTCTTTATGGGTAAATACCCCATCACCCAGGCCCAGTGGAAAGCGATCGCCTCTCGCACGGATTTAAAAGTTAAACAAGACCTTGATTTCAACCCAGCCTATTTTAAAGATCCCCCCAAACCCCCCTTAAAAAGGGGGGCTTCCGATTCCCCCCCTTTTGAAGGGGGGGCTAGGGGGGGATCGCCCACGCACTGGGATAGACCCGTGGAACAAGTCAACTGGTACGATGCGATCGAGTTCTGTGCGAGATTATCAAAACTAACGGTTCGGGAATACCGACTACCGAGTGAAGCGGAATGGGAATACGCTTGTCGTGCTGGAACCACCACCCCGTTTTACTTTGGGGAAACCATTACGGGGGAATTGGCTAACTACAATGCCAGTAATACCTACGCCGATGAACTGAACGGAGAATATCGAAACGAAACAACTCGCGTGGGACAATTTCCCCCAAACGCCTTTGGACTGTACGATATGCACGGCAATGTCCGGGAGTGGTGCGCCGATACTTGGCACGATAACTATGACGGTGCGCCGACGGATGGCAGTGTCTGGATAGAAAATGGTAATGATAATCGTTCTCCTCTGCGGGGCGGTTCCTGGGGCTACAATCCTACTTACTGCCGTTCCGCGATTCGCTACGACTACTACTTCCGCCGCGTCAACCGCATCAACAATTACGGTTTTCGGGTAGCCTGCGTTTTCGGGAGAACTCTCTAACCCTTTTTCCTTTTTCCCCTTTTACCCTCATTCCCTATTTTTTCTTTTTTCTTTTCTTTCCCGCCCTTAGGCGGGTCGATTTTGTAGGGGCGAACTCGACCCATTTGGTCGATTTTTGCTTAACAATTGTCAAGGATTGTTAAGATGCGCTTACCCTACACTTTTCCCCTAGTTCCCAAAACTAAACTCTAGGAATTTTTAGCCACTGCTCAAGAGGATGAAGTGAGGGCAGAAAAGAATTTAAGAGCATGGGTTGTTAGTCAACTAGCTGAAAATAATTAACTAGGGTTTGCTGAAAAAGTTTGTTGGTGGGGTTAGGAGTCAGGAGCCGGTCGTCAGGAGTCAGGAGAATTAAGAATGAGTAATAATTAATTAGATGGTTTATTTAGAGATTTTCTGCCAGTTAATCCGCCTTTTTGACGTTTTTGAATCCTCAAAAATCAATTATGCGAGAGGTTTATTGTTACCCATCAAAAAAACAGGGAATCTCAACCGTTAAGTTAACACCAGTGAAGCCTTGCGCCCAAAATTCGAGGCTGTCAACATCAGTTAACTTTTATAAACGTCCAGACTAGACTTTCATGGGTTGGGAGTATCATCGAAGTATAAATACTTAGTGATGCCGATTCTCTAGGTTAAAAAATAGCCCCAGTCAAGGAGCGGAGGCGACCATGAATGACCTCTATGGCCAAGGCTTTGCGCCAGAAGACTATTTGCTTAACCCTTTAGATAGTCAAGCTTTGGAGTTAGTTTCCCCAGATTTTACCGAGGTGAATCTGCCGGAAACCGAAAGCGGTTGGCAGGAAATGCCGAATCAAGAGTATTGGAATTGGCAAAATGAGACGATGGAGGCCGCTTTCAACTATCAACCTGATGAGTCTTGGCAAGATGTATCCCACTGCCATCAGGATTTTCATTATGAATCGCCAGAAGCTTTAATTAATGATATTCCCCATCAAGAATTAGGGTTTACGGGGTTAGGAAATGTGCATTTGTTGGCAGATTTACAAACGGGGCCAACCTGTGGTTACGAAACCATGGAAAATATTATCCAGTGTTTTCATCCCGACATTACGAATAATTTCTCAGACCAACTGCAAATAGACTATCCCGGTCGAGGAGGTGCTTTAAATCCTGAAGATTATCAAGAAATTTTGAGTTCTTATGATATACCCTCCCATTGGGCAAGTTTTGACCATCAGGAATTGGTTAATGCTTTAGATGAGAATCGTCCCGTGGTTTTTGTCGGGGATGCCCACGATTTAGACCCGATTTCCTATCCCGATTCCCAATCTTGGCACGCGATTACTTTAACCGATGTTAGCCGAAATCTCGATGGTGACGTTATTGGTTATCAGGGGATTGATTCTAATTTTCCCTATGAGGAAAAGTTTTGGTCTTGTTCACAAATTGAACAAGCAAATGAGCAGTTGACTGGGGAGGTTTTAATTACCGATAAACCGGCAGAAGCTTGGCCGTTTAAAACTACTTGAGCAAAGTTGATCTGGGAGAGGAAATCTTATGACTGATGAAATAATGGGATTTTATGTTGTTAATGGGGTTATCAATTTAATTAATAGTCAATTGGCGAGACAAGCAACGGAAAAACTGGAAGATAAGCGACAGGAATTTCAAAAATGGCAACAATTAAATAATCAGGAATTTCAGCGAGAGCAATTTGAAAAACAGAAGCAATTGCAGAAAGAACTTGCTGAAGATAACCGTCAAACTCAGTTAAAAGTAGCCCTAGAACAACGAAATACTGCTCGTCAAGTTGTTCAAGATCAGAAATTATTTCAAAACTGGCCTTTGAGAATTGTTCCCGATCAAATTTTGAATGCTAATCATGATGAGAATTTACTTTCTCTGAGAATAATTCCCGCACCTCCTGTTATCGATTTTGATCAATTTGGTGGCAACAACAAAAGTTTTCCTAATATTGAAACTGGTTTAGCGCAAGGATTACGGGAATTTTTTAATCAACATTATTCTTTTCAAAGTACCGAAAGACCGATCGAACTAATTGATGGTGGATGGGATAGTAAACGCTATCATGGTGGTGCGGCTATTATAGGTCTTTTTGCCTTATTAAAATCTGAACCCATGTTAATTTTAGAGTCACAAATTGATGGGGATTATCTTCATCTTAATGTGGGCTATTGGGGAGAAGGACAGCAAAAATATTTTTATCAATCGATTATTTCTAATCTTCCCTATCGAGAAGTTGTCTATGAATCTGTTAAAATTAGAGCAAGACAATGGCGAGAAAAAAGAGAGCAACTGGCAAAACAATTAAATAAATCTTTGGAGGAAATTGATCGGCAATATGGGAGTGATAATGCCTTTAATTTGAAAATTTTACAAGACGAAGAAGCTCTCAAGAGTGCGGGAATCGATAGCAGTGATTTAGCGACTCAACCGTATAAAGTTACGGCTAAGGATTTTGAATATCTCTGTCAGTTTTTAGTCAAATGTCAATCACTGGTAGGCGGTTGGATTGCCGATATTCACTACCTAATTCATCACAATGTCCCGCCCATTTTGCCTAAGCTTATACCCGATTTAATGCGAGGTATTGATGATCCTAAGTTATTAAAGACTATCGTTTCTGGCTATCGTCAGGTTTATGAGGCTTTAGAAAATGAACGCCCCGCTTGGATGCCTGAATTAGCATTAGATTTAGCTGATAGTTTAACTGCTTTGCCTGATAAAAATTGGGCAAGAGAACAGCTAGATTATTCCGTTAAGTCTTGGTTGCGATTGCGGGGGATAAATCCTCCTAATAATTTAGAGCAAGCGATTAAAGCGATGAAATCTGTTGTTACCGTAGCAGATGAAGTGTATTTTAATAAATTACATCACTGTTTGGCAGAACTAGAAAGTCGTCAGCTTGCTACTCAAGTTAAAGGTTTATTGTCAGAACAATTGAGTGCTGAATCTTTTTACCAACGTAGCATTAAATTGCTGAATTCAGGTCAATTGCAAGAAGCTTTATCGAACCTTAATGCTGCGTTGGAACGTTATCCCAATCATTCTCAACTTAACCAACTCCGTCCCCAATTACCTAGTAATGCTCAATTTTTTGATTTTCAAGCTGTCACCGTCGATAGTCGAGGCAAGGAAGTCAAACGGGAAAAGAAACCAGCGCGGTATTTTACAGAAAACTTAGGCAATGGTGTCACCCTGGAAATGGTCGCTATTCCAGCAGGACAATTCAAGATGGGTTCACCCGATGGACAAGGAAATGATAACGAACGTCCCCAACATCTAGTGACTGTTCCTGCCTTCTTTATGGGCAAATATCCCATCACTCAGGCCCAGTGGAAAGCAGTGGCCTCCCTGCCAAAAATTGAACGTGACCTTAGCTTAAATCCTTCTAAGTTCTCTGGCAATAATCGCCCCGTTGAACAAGTCTCTTGGTACGCTGCAGTGGAATTCTGTATGCGACTCTCGAAAGCGACGGGACGAGACTATCGCCTCCCCTCGGAAGCGCAGTGGGAATATGCCTGTCGTGCAGGAACCACCACTCCCTTCTATTTCGGGGAAACCATCACCCCGGATTTAGCCAACTACGACGGCAATTCTATTTATGCTCAGGAACCCAAAGGTGTTTATCGTCAAGAAACCACCCCTGTTGGTAAATTTCCCCCCAACGCTTTTGGACTGTACGATATGCACGGGAACGTCTGGGAATGGTGCGCCGATACCTGGCACGATAACTATAAGGATGCGCCGAGGGATGGCAGTGTCTGGATAAAAAATGGTGATGATAATCGTTCTCCATTGCGGGGCGGTTCTTGGTTAAACAACCCGAATTCCTGCGGTTCCGCTTACCGCGTCAACTACGATTGGCACTTCCTCTTCAACAACGGTTTTCGGGTGGTGTGCGGTGCTGGGAGGACTTTGTAGCAGAAAAGAATTTAAGAGCATGGTGTCAACAGACTTGCAAAAATTAGGTGAGCAATGCCCACCCTAATCTTAGGATGGCGGTTTGTAGGTAGAAGCAACGGATAATTCCTTTAATTGCTTCGCTGCCACTGTTGAAGGTGCAGAAGTGAGTAAACAACTAGCTTGCTGGGTTTTCGGGAAAGCAATCACATCGCGAATCGATTCTTCTCCTGCTAACAACATCACCAAGCGATCTAAACCGTAGGCGATGCCACCGTGGGGAGGGGTTCCGTATTCAAAAGCTTCTAACAAAAAGCCGAATTTATTATAGGCTTCCTCTGGGGATAGACCGATGGTGGCGAAGACTTTTTCCTGTACTTCCCGTTGATAGATCCGTAAACTGCCGCCACCGATTTCAATACCATTAAAAATCATATCGTAGGCGAGGGCGCGAGCGTGGGCTAGATCCTCTAAATCTTCGGGATTAGGGGCAGTGAAGGGGTGATGCAATGCTTCTAGGCGTTTTTCCTCGGCGTTGTATTCAAACATCGGGAAATCCGTCACCCAGAGGAGGTTGATTTTCTCGGGATCAATTAATCCCAATTGTTCCCCTAAAACTAAGCGTAGGCGGGATAGGGATTTATTGACTGTATCGGTATCTCCCGCCCCAAATAAGAGCAGATGCCCCGGTTTTGCGCCAGTCTTCTCGATTAAAGCCTGTTTTTGTGCCTCTGTCAGGTTATCTTTAATCGCACCAATGGTATCAAAATCGTAGTCCTCGCGCACGCGGATGTAGGCAATTCCCTTCGCCCCCGCATCGGTGGCTTCTTTGAATAAATCCCCACCCGGTTTGATTCTGACGTTAGAAATCGCCTCGTTACCGTTGGGAATCGGTAAAACTTTCACCGTCCCACCACTAGCGATCGCACCTGAAAACACCTTAAATCCCGAATCGGCAAAAATCTCCGCCACATTGACCAATTCCAAGCCAAAACGGGTATCAGGGCGATCGATCCCATAGCGATCCATAGCCTCAGCATAGGTTAAACGGGGCAGGGGCAGGCTTATATCGATATTTTTGACTTTTTTGAAGATATGAGCGATTAAAGCCTCATTCAGGGCTAAAATCTCGCTTAAGGAGAGAAAACTCATCTCCATATCCAACTGAGTAAATTCCGGTTGACGATCAGCACGCAGATCTTCATCGCGGAAACAGCGAGCGATTTGATAGTAGCGATCCATTCCCGACACCATTAATAATTGCTTAAATAGTTGCGGTGATTGGGGTAAAGCGTACCATTGGCCCGGGCTGACACGGGAAGGGACCAGATAATCCCGCGCTCCTTCGGGAGTCGATCGAGTTAAAATTGGTGTTTCCACTTCGATAAAATGCTGTTCATCTTCGAGAAAACGGCGCATTTCCTTGACAACTTGGTGACGTAGTTGTAAATTCTGACTCATCCGCTCCCGGCGTAGGTCTAGATAGCGGTATCGCAAGCGCACATCTTCCCGGACCGATTCACTTTCGGAACTGGAGACGACAAAAGGCAGTTGTTTAGTAACCCCGTTGAGAATCTCGATGCTACTGGCATAAATTTCAATTTCTCCGGTGGCAATGCGCGGGTTAAGGGATTCAGGGGGCCGTTGACTGACTGTTCCCGTCACCTTGAGGACATACTCGTTTCTCACGGTTTCAGCGATCGGGTAGGAAGCGGGGGTTCGTTGGGGATCGCTGACGATCTGGACAATACCACTGCGATCCCGCAGATCAATAAAAATAACGCCACCGTGATCGCGACGGCGATCGACCCAACCGAAGAGGGTGACACTTTTTTCAATTTCGATCGCGCTAAGGTCGCCACAGTAGTGAGTTCGCATAGTCTAACTAGAGAATTACTTATATTACGAATGTAGTATAGAAAGGATGGGGCCAGAAAAAAATCAGACGGCCTTGCTTATTATGCCAGTATTTTGTCGCTTTTGTCCTCTTGTTTAGGGTATTTTTATGGTCTTCTAGTCCTCAGCTATCGGCTTTTCGCAGATGGGCTATAATCAACAAGGCTCCTCTAGCAGTTACCAATTTTGAACGATTAAAAACATGAATTGCTTAGAAAAAAAAATGGTGCAACTGTTAAGAGAACTCAGGGAAGATCACCATGTTTCAGGGGTAAAAGCGGAATTCGAGACGGAAGGAACCCGACTGACGGAAGCGATGCGGTTGAAAGAAATTAGTCTGCAAGCGGGGGTGGATTTTAATCTGAAAATCGCTGGTTGCGAAGCGATCAGAGATATATTTGATGCGGTTAATTTAGGAGTCGATCGCTTAATTGCTCCCATGGTAGAAACAGCCTACGCTTTACAAAAATATCTGCGGGGAGCTAGGAGGGTTTTAGCTGATCAAGGGGTGGAAGATGTGGAGTTATTAGTTAATATTGAAACGATTACTGCCTGTGAGAATTTTCAGGAAATGTTGGCGATTCCAGAGATAAAATCTCTCCATGGTATCGTCATCGGACGGATGGATTTAGCCTGTTCTTTGGGATTAACTCGCCGGGATGTGAATAGCGAGCAAGTTTTGGATCTGGCTTTACCTTTGGCAAAAAAAGCTAAGGCTGCCGGTTTGACTGTTGCTATTGGGGGTGGAGTATCACTAGATTCTTTACCGTTTTTCAAAATGTTCTGCCAAGGACATTTTGACCGATTCGAGACGCGCAAAGTTATCTTTAATTGTCCCCAAGCTTTGGATAATTTTAGTTTAGCTTTGTCCAAGGCGATCGAGTTTGAATTACTCTGGCTAGAGAATAAAAAAAATTATTATGGTGCTATTGTTCGTGAAGATGACCAGCGTTTAGAAATCCTCCATGATTTACTTTTTGGTTAAAGATATTCGTCCTTCGATCGTGCAAAACCTAGGCATATCCAATCAATCTGACAAATAAAAGGGGTTCTTCGTTACTTGGTATGGTTCGATAGGGTGGCATAAATCGGCTAAATCCTTATCTGGCAAGAGATTTAATTGATTAGTTCGCTCTAGATCAAAAACAATTGACAAAAATCGCCAAACGTCTTTCTCTATAAGGGTTACATCCCTTATAGCTCCCGTCCATTGCATAACACAAACCGAAGAACCATAAAAGGTAAGTCCGGCTGCATAAATCTAAAAACCTTGTTGGATCAGATTTTTAGGCTTTTTGGTTTCCAAAAAGTGCCAGGGATTGGATCGCTCGGGGGTAAATTGGCCCTCTTATTCTTGGTGTGATCTCGCGTAGCGAGCGCGTTGCGACCAGTTTAACTTAAGTAGGTAGGTGTTAAAAATTGTCAGATGCCCTCTTATTCAGGAGGGATTAAGGGGATGCCGATCCCCCCTTATCAAGGGGGGGCAGGGGGGATCGAACCCAAAATCTATCTTCAATTTAATTAAAACCAGCTACTTATATAGGAGCGATCAATCTTTGTGTCCTTCCTGTCTTTGTGGTTCGCACCACACCCCCGCCCCCACCAACCAACTTTTTGCTGCAAACCCTAGATAGTTAACAGTTTCCCATCCCCAGTAGCTAATCTGGATCTTTTGTCGCAGCACATCTGGTCTATTTTGTCAAAAAAACTTTTTCGTTTTAACATAAGTACACATATTTTTGACAAAAGATCTTTTTCGTCAAAGGGGCAATTGGCAAGTTTTTACTGGGCACGAATTAGTCATCCTAGACGTGGTAAGGGTTTCAAGGTACAAGGAGTAAAAATGCACAGAGTAAGCCAATTCTTAGATCCTAGCAGCAGGCTGTAACTATTGCAATCTCGTTGACAAATAGGAATTTTTCTCAATTATTTTTTAAGAAAAGTAAAGATGAAGGAATGTAAATTTAAATCTTCTCAAGTATATTGGGATTTTGATAAATTTTTGTTATACAAAGACCAGTGATCAGATTTGATTTTTCAGTGAACGGTATTAAGTGGGCAGTCAGCTAAAACCACTCCTATACCCAAGATGGCTGAGGGTTCAGGTAAGGGGCGAAATCGCCGATTATCCCCGATTATTACCGCCGTACTCGCTCTTTACCCTCTCCCTAGAGCAATCCCACTTGGAACGGCCAGAAACCGACTGATGTTGCTTACCACTTCCTAGCTACTTTGTCAACACCCTATAGTAGTTTTAGGTTAATACCTGTAGGTTGGGTTGAACGATAGTGAAACCCAACAACCGAGGATTTATGTCGGGTTTCGTTGCCTCAACCCGACCTACGAATTTACTTGGCACGACCAGAAACCGCCCGATCTTGCTTACCACTTTATAGCTACTTTGTCAATACACTATAGAAAGAATTAATAATTATAGTAGGTAAATGATAACAATAACTGATCAATGGTTGAAAAGAAGAGACGGCTGCGATAGAGTCGCCGTAATATTTCTTAACCTTTTTAGAGATCATGAAAACCTTATCTATGTCTTTGGTGTTAGCGGGTGTTAGTAGTTCTCTTGTGCTAATGGGGGGGGGTAAACCCTGTCCGCGCGGCGGTTCTCATCGGGAATCTCCCGCCAAATAATGATGATACGGCTACTGCCATTAGTGTTGATAACGATCGGGTAAGAGCGCTCGCCTTTACCCTACCCGCGGGTCACAATTACAGCCTCGACAACGTGATCCTGCGACTCCGTAACCTCCGTATCGTCAGTCCCATAGACATTCCCCTCGTCCAGATTCGCAATGATGGGGGCATCAATCCGGGCAGTACCGTCCTCGCCAGTTTCACCAATCCCCCCAATCAAGGACCGGGAACCTTTGACTACAGCTTCACTCCCACTGCCCCCTTCACGTTTATTGCGGGGACAAAATACTGGTTAACCGTTGCCAGCACCCAGGGGCAGTTCGGCTGGAACATCGGTACGACTCCTGGTATAAACCCGACGGGAATTGCGACGCTATCGGGAAACCGAGTGAGTAATGACGGTGGATCGACTTTCTCTAATTTTGCCAATTTCAACAGTTTCCAGATCAACGCAACCAAGGTTCCCGAACCTGGTGCGATCGCGGCGTTGTCCCTGTTCGGATTGGGATTACTGGGGGTTAAAGGTCGTCGGAACAAGGGGTAATAGTAGCTTGATTCATCAATCAACTCTCATAGCTGTAGGTTGGGTTGAACGATAGTGAAACCCAACAACCGAGGATTTATGTCGGGTTTCGTTGCCTCAACCCGACCTACGAATTTACTATACAAACGGGGAAACTTTTAAGGATTCGGGATCGATCGCACCAGCAGAGTCAGAATACTGGTTAATACTGCCACTACCACGGGAATAATCAACGATTTTGCTCCCTTAAGGTCAGAGACATCCTGAATTAAAGCGTCCTGTGTTCCCTCTACTTTTTCCAATCGCCTATCAATACTTTTGAGTTCGGTTTTCACCTCGGCCATATCTACTTTTAGATCAGCGACATCTTTCTGTAAAGAGTCTAACTTGCCTTCGATTCTTGTTAGAACAGTTTCTAGGGAATAGGTGATAGTGACGGGGGATTGACTCATCTGAATTTCCGGGAATATTTGATCGCCTAGTAATATTGTAGCTGTAGGTTGGGTTTCACTATCGTTCAACCCAACCACCGAGGATTTATGTCGGGTTTCTACAAATTTACCAACCCCCCCGATGTCGGGGGGGCAAGGGGGGGAAGCTTTAAGCCGTAGAAACCCAACCACCGAGGATTTATGTCGGGTTTCGTTGCCTCAACCCGACCTACGAATTTACTTTTCTTTTCACCGATAACTGTTTACTTTTTCCTTTAAAACACCTTTTCCTCCGTCACCAGAGTAATACCTGTCCATTCTCCCTTCTGATCATAAGAACGAATTAAGCGCTGTCTTTGAGCAGGAGAAAGTAACCAACCCACCTCTAAAACAAAAGGATGACCGGCAGTAATTTTCAGAGGTGTATTACAGGAAGAACCATCCGGCAGTAGCAGGATTTGCACCAGCAGCGGACTATTTTCAAACAACAATCTTTGTCCCTCGATACGAGCGCTAGAAGTAATTTGATTATCACCAAAAGTCAAAGTTTGCGAGAGATAATTATCCCCCTGACGCTCGATCGAGACATGGGTAGAATAGGCGGCAGAATTATAAAAATCCCGTCCCGTTGTCACTGCTTGTCCTCGCCATTGACCCAGTAATTGCTCCACCGTTAACATCGGTCTTTCTGGTGACTGAGAATCAACTAACTTTTCCCGAATTAAAGTCAAGCGATCGAACTCACAGCGTTCATTAAATAACTGTACGATTCTTAATCGTCTTTCCCCGGAGATTAAGCCAAATTCTGCTCCGAATGGTGAGGAAAAACTACTAAAATATAAAGAACCTTGGCAAAAAGCTCCCGTCTGGCTAAATAGAATACCCTGATGGAGAGAACTATACTCTAAAATTAAATCTTCCGGCGCTCGATCGCTGTAGAGACGGCGAACCAATTGACGAATCGATCGATTATTATTAATGCCTTGCAAAGATACCAAAGTCGGGGTATCTTCGATCAGATCGCCTTGGGGAGACAGACGGGTAAAAGAACCTTGCCATTGACCGAGATTTTTTAGTAAACATTCCCACTGGGAGAGCATAATAATTGAGGTAATTGGGGGAAATAGGAAAAAATACATGGGAACAATTCGATTAATGCACGCCAAACTCCATCGAGTGCGCGTCAGCGAGGCTAACGTCGATTATGTCGGCAGTATCACGATCGATCGAGAATTGATTGAGCGGGTCGGCATTTTGCCCCTTGAAGAGGTGGATGTGGTCAATCTTAGCAATGGTAAGCGCTTTTCCACCTACGTTTTTCCCGGCCAAACCGGGGAAATTTGCCCCAACGGTGGTGCGGCGCTGCTCTGTCAACCCGGAGATATTTTGATTATCTATGCCTACGAACAACGTCCGAGGCAAGAAGTTCTCGAAAAGGGTCATTTTGCCAAAGTTCTCGTCGCTGATGCTGAAAATCGCTGTCAGCAATTTTTTGAACAGAGCCTAATTCCCCGGGGTAATGGTCAGGGAGTGGAATTTTATAGCCGAGAATGCTGATTCTTGTCCTAAAATTTGTTAACTTTCCCGTCATAATAAGAATAAGTAATGTAAATTTTCTTAAATCAACCCCCATGCGTGTAATTCTCATGACCGGTAAAGGAGGCGTGGGTAAAACCTCTGTCGCCGCCGCTACAGGACTCCGCTGCGCCGAACTTGGCTATAAAACGCTAGTTCTCAGCACCGATCCCGCTCACTCTCTCGCTGACAGTTTCGATCTCGAATTAGGTCACGATCCTCGTTTGGTACGTCCCCATCTTTGGGGGGCAGAATTAGATGCACTAATGGAGTTAGAAGGCAACTGGGGCGCAGTAAAACGTTACATTACTCAGGTATTGCAAGCTAGGGGTTTAGATGGAGTGCAAGCGGAAGAATTAGCGATTTTACCCGGAATGGATGAGATTTTCGGCTTAGTTCGCATGAAGCGCCACTACGATGAGGGTACTTATGATGTGTTGATTATCGATTCCGCACCCACGGGGACAGCTTTACGATTGTTGAGTTTGCCAGAAGTGGGCGGTTGGTACATGAGAAGATTTTACAAACCTTTACAGGGAATGTCGGTGGCATTGCGACCACTGGTGGAACCTTTTTTTCGACCGATCGCCGGTTTTTCCCTACCGGACAAGGAAGTTATGGATGCTCCCTACGAGTTTTATGAGCAGATTGAGGCTTTAGAAAAAGTTTTGACCGATAATACTCAAACCTCGGTTCGTTTGGTGACAAACCCCGAAAAAATGGTGATTAAGGAGTCTTTACGCGCCCATGCCTACCTAAGTCTCTATAATGTTTCCACCGATTTGATTATTGCCAATCGGATTATTCCCGACAAAGTAACCGATCCTTTCTTTGCTCGTTGGAAAGAAAATCAACAGGGTTATAAACAGGAAATTTACGATAATTTTCATCCTTTACCAGTTAAGGAAGTTCCTCTCTACTCCGAGGAAATGTGTGGTTTACCCGCTTTAGAAAGACTGAAAGAAACTCTTTTTGCTGGGGAAGATCCGACTAAGGTTTATTACCAAGAAAACACCATTCGGGTAGTTCAACAGGAAAATAATTACAGTCTGGAATTATATTTACCCGGCATACCCAAGGAACAAATACAACTAAATAAAACTGGAGATGAGTTAAATATTCGCATCGGTAATCACCGTCGTAATTTAGTCTTACCCCAAGCTTTGGCAGCCCTGAAACCTTCTGGAGCAAAGATGGAAGATGATTACCTGAAAATCTCTTTTAGCAACGTGGTGAAAGTGTAATTTCCCCAGAGTAGGTGGGAAGCTTTTCAGTGATCAGTGATCAGTAATCAGTGAACTGAAAAATAACATCTGATACTAAATCTGGTTATTAAAGACTGATTATTTATTCCCCTTTTTGCATGAGTGCATGAGTAGAAAACGGGTTTCTCCGAGAAACCCGTTTTCTGTGCGTTACTCAACGGATTTAGTATGATAACTGATAGCTGTCTCCCATCAACCCTCTCGACTGGGAAATTAATTTTGCACGACTACTTAGGGTTTGCGGCAAAAAGTAGGGGCGAAGCATTCGGATAGAAAATCTATGGTTTCAGCGATAGGTTATTGCCCGAATGCTTCGCCCTTACAGAACTTGAAAATCTTACAGATGCTTCGCCAAACAGGCCCCAAACCCCTTACCTAGTCCATATTTCACATTTATTCAGCCAACGCTACTGATGATTTTCCCAGAAAAATCAAGAGAGCAGTCTTTTTTCTAACCATACCAGGACACTTTGAACATCTGCCACTTTTTCTCCTTCAGGTACAGGTGGACGTTGTACCATTACCACGGTTATTCCCAACTCTCTAGCGGCGATAATTTTGGCGTAGGTGGCATCACCGCCGCTATTTTTACTCACGATCGCCCCAATCTTATATTCTTGTAAAAGAGAGCGCTCTGACTGCAAGGAAAAAGGCCCCCGTTCCAACAATAATTTTCCAACTGGTACGATGGCATCTGGTTCCGGCGGGTCGATCATCCGCATTAAAAACCAGATATTGTTTAAATGTGCATAACTTGCCAGTTCTTGCCGACCAATAGTGAGGAATATCCGCGGCGCTAACCCCGATAAAATATTCGCCGCCGCTTGATTGTTTTCTACTTCAATCCAATTATCTTCAGATACTTTTTCCCAAGCTGGACGACTTAACATTAATCGAGGAATACCACAATCCGAGGCGGCTTGAGCGGCATTAAAGGAAATTTGCGCGGCAAAGGGATGGGTGGCATCAATTAAACAATCAATGCCTTCTTGGCGCAGATAATTGGCTAACCCGGCGGCACCACCAAACCCCCCCCGGCGAGAAGGAGTTGTGAGAGTAATCGGTTCTCTCGTGCGACCGGCAAAGGAAGCGATGGCATCTATACCCGGAATTGCCGCAATTTTAGCCGCTAATGCCGCCGCTTCCCCCGTTCCCCCTAAAATCAGCACTCTTTTATTTTTAGTCATCCAGCAATCGCCAAAAGGTTAACTAATTTTCCATCTTCCCACCGGCTCTCTTGGGTGGGTAAAGGAAGGAACCACAAAGACACAAAGAAGACAAAGAAAGATCGCTCCCATATAAGTTAAACTTATCACACAAAGAGGCAGACATTCTAATCCTCTCTCCCGTTCTGGGAGAAGGGTTAGGGGTGAGGGCAATTAACCATATCCGTTGAGTAACGCACAGAAAATGGGTTTCTCGGAGAAACAGAAAACGGGTTTCTCGGAGAAACCCGTTTTCTGCCCATGCACTCATGCAAAAAGGGGAATAAATAATCAGTCTTTAATAACCAGCTACTTATCAACTACCTATCTTAAAAACTTGACATTTCTACCTAAATTCTGTATTCTGCGGATGATGCCGTACCACCTAGCGAGTTAACCTGCGCTAAGTTACCACAAAGTTTATTTTCCCAGCAGATGCTCAGAACATAGACCATCAATCAAGACCAATTTAACTCTTTTTGTCGTTAGGACTTCCAAAAGTGACCAAAAACCAGCAAATTCTAGCAAAAATCGGGGGGGGGTAGCCTTGCTCTCCTTCTTTCCTTGGGTTTAGGGCAACAAGCTTATGCTGTCACCCTCGTTGAGAACTTAAGTGAATCAAATGATGGCATAGGAAGTATAAACTTTAACTTTTGGAATGGATCAAGCTTTACCACTGGTAGTAGCAGTTACAATCTTCAGTCTGCTACTCTTTTGTTCCAACAATTAACCGCCAGTCCCAACTTGTTTGTTCGTCTCTATAGCAACAGCAGTGGAACCCCCGGCACTTTGATAACCAGTTTTACTAACCCGGCTTCCATTACCACCTCTCTCGCCAATAACACCTTTACCCTGGCTACTCCGTACACATTAGCCGCTAATACCACTTACTGGTTAGTCAGTGGTGTTTCAGATAATGTCGGGAATTATCAATGGGGTTATACTACATCTTACGCTCAAACAGGACTACCCAGTTGGACGATTGGTGATGGTTACGTTGCTAGTAACAATCAAGGGGGAAGTTGGGATTCTTTTCCTACGGATGGCCCTTACCAATTTAGCCTTGAGGGGACTACTCCTCCACCACCCACTAGCGTCCCTGAACCGGGTTCCGTGGTTGCCTTGTTAGGATTGGGAGGATTAGGGTTAGCTTCTAGCCTGAAGAAACGGAAATAGGAACAGTAGGGTGGGGGCGACTCGATTAGACCTCCTGCAAAAGTCTTATTCAGCTACTTGATGATAGCCTAAAGCAAGTTCATAGTTGTAAATGCCAGCGATTAAATTAAATCTCAGACCAAAACGCCGTCTCCGATTCCTATATCTTGATGATAAAAT
>NZ_JACJQV010000174.1 GCF_014696875.1 Microcystis wesenbergii FACHB-1317
ATAGCCTTGAATACAGGTTCCTTGTAGGTTCAAAAATTTGTCAAGTATCATAAGTAAAATAATCTCGTTTTTGGCTATTATATCAAATCTTAACTCGATTGTCTATCTTTTGGCATTAACCTGTTTGTGCCTTAAGTCCTTCCCTGTATGGATTTCAGCTACTTTTGAGCGTAGGTGCTCTCATCGAATTTTATTTTAAGTTAATTATTTGCATAACAATTCCCGAAGAGCCGATTATGACAATATCGAACATCTGATCGTTATTGATGGCAAGGAGAGAGAAGAGAAAGCCCAAAATATATTGAGCGAGATGCAATTAATTAAGCCAACGCATATCATGTCCTTGCCATATCCGACTGGAAAAAATAGGTACAACGGTCATCGAATTTATGGCTCATCATGCTATATTGCCAATGGCGATTACTTGATTTTTCTTGATGAAGATAACTGGTTTGAACCATTCCATGTATCTTCGTTAGTAGAATCGATACTGCAAGACCAATTAGATTGGGCCTATGCCCTGAGAAACATAGTCGATGAGCAGGGTCAATTTATTGCTCATGATGACTGTGAAAGTTTAGGTAAATGGCCTGCTTATAACGAGCAATATCACCATGTCGATACCAGTTGCTATTGTTTGAAAAAAGAAATAGCTGTTTTCTTATCGCCAATCTGGTATCGAAAATTTAGAGAGCCTGGATTGATGAGTCCTGATATGGCTCTCTGCAATATATTAGTTCAGGATTTTCCTAATTGTGATACAACGGGACTGTACTCAGTAAATTATAGAATTGGGGCGACGGAGCTATCTGTAAAGCCAGAATTTTTCTTGTATGGTAATTCGTTGATGGCGGCGAAATACCCCGATGGCTTTCCTGGGCGAAAAGCTTCATCTATCTCTGCGGTTGACAATACTTTTCTGGAGAATTTAAACTGGTTCTTTTAGAGTAGTTATGATACCAAATCCAGTTATTAAAGACTGATTATTTATTCCCCCAGGATGAGAGCATCTCAAACGCTATTGACAATTGGCCAATTTTGTGATCCGCTTGCTGTGTGAGCATTTCAAGTGATACCAGTCAATCAGAATAGTTACGAAATCGACCCTTTTGGTCGATTTTTGCTTAACAATTGAGATGGCAAATTCTACTCAAATATTCTTGAATCGCCCTCTGGGTAAGCAACTCACATAAAGTTCATTTTGTCAAGGATTGTTAAGATGCGCTTACCCTGTATTTCCCCTTTTGCCTCTTGCATGAGTGCCTGTCCTCATAAGTAGCCTATACTCAGCGGATTTAGTATGATATATAGCGCAAAATAATCCCTGTGAGCCTTGCTACACAAAGCCCACAGGAATTAAAAAAAGCAATTTTAAGAAAAAAGCTTTTTATATTGTTGGATTCCTTTCTCTTTAAGGGGTTAGGCTCATTTAAACTACTCATTTGCTATAACCAGTCGAGGAGAGCCTTTAAACTTACGTTACATCAATTTAATTGCCTCTACTGATTGGTCGCAACAGGAAGTCGGCAAAATTCAGGAAACTCTCGAAGAATTTCTGGAGCCAATTCAGTCACATTCTGAGAAAAGTAAAATCAGATTACTACTATATGCTACTGCCTATCTACAAGAACGAGCAACCGCGGTATCAACCTATCTGTGTTGGATAAACCATGACTATCGCTCAAAGCTTACCCCTAGTCGAGTCTCATGTAAACCCTGAGATAATCTTCCCAGAAGGCGAATTTTGGAGTGATGAACCACCCTGGGAAAGTAACCTACATCTACAACAAATTATTTTATTAATTCAGTGTTTAGAATGGTGGTGGCGCGAGCGAGAAGATTATTTTGCCGCCGGCAATTTAACCATTTATTACAGTCCTAACCAGAAAAAGTCAGAATTCTGCCGTGGTCCCGATTTTTTCGTCGTTTTGGGGACAAATCCCAATCCCAACCGCAGAAGTTGGGTAGTTTGGCGAGAAGAGGGCAAATATCCCAATTTAATTGTGGAAATTCTCTCCGATAGTACCGCCAAAGTTGACCGAGAGGAGAAAAAACAAATTTATCAAGATATATTTCGCACTCCCGATTATTTTTGGTTTGACCCAGAAAGCCTAGAATTTGCAGGATTTACTCTAATTAGCGGTCAATATCAACCGATTGCCCCCAATGCTCAGGGATGGCTCTGGAGTCAACAATTAGGCTTATATTTGGGTTTATCCGCCAATAAATTGCGCTATTTTACCCCCGAAGGGGAATTAGTACCTACTCCCGCAGAAGCGGCACAACAGGCAGAAACCCAAGTTGAACAGGAAAGGCATAAATCCGCAAAATTAGCGGCTAAACTGCGGGAATTGGGCATAAATCCCGAGGAAAATCTCTAATCTTTTTCTGTCAACCCTTGCACTTAATTAGATAACCACATCGTTGCTCACCTTGATTGATCCAGTGAGTCCGTTTGATCGTACAATCAGGCAGCAGCATGGCAAACATTTCTAATTCATGGCCACAGATACTGGGATAGGAACCGGCCACCTCAGCAATAGCGCAATGATGCTCGGCCAGGATATAACTATTTTCTGCTTCCAGTGCCACTAATTCTGCCATGTAACCCTCCTCTTGGCGAATTTCCAGCAATTTTCTCATTCTTTCCCCTAAAGACCCCTTGCCGAGGCGCAATTGATATTCTGCCGCTTTGCGTTGCCACTGTTTTTTGAGAATTTCCCCCACCTGTTGCTCTCCTACCGTCTCCACGAGAGTATTGAGGAAAGAAACGGCGAAATTATCGTAATTATGGGGAAAACGGCCACGACCTTGACGACTGAGACGATAAATGTGCTGGGGTCGTCCTATCTTATTTTGTACCGCAAAATATTCGATCAGTCCTTCCCCCTCCAAATCCTTAAGATGGCGGCGCGTCGCTTGCGGACTAATAGTTAACTCCTCAGCCAAGTCTTGGGCGGTAGATTGACCGTTTTTGAGCAAATATTGCAGAATATCGTCTTTCGTCGAGGCGGGTTGAGTCGTGGTCATGATACCAAAAACAGAGGCTTTAGCGTACAATTGCTGAGAGTCAAGAAGCGGCCAATTACCCCTACAGAGTAACTTGAATAACAGAGGTTTATCAGCATCCTCTGAAATTTTCCGTGACTTTGACAACAGCTTTGTTGTTAATCTATTATATAATCAATTTAAACAACTTTATTGTTGTTTAACTGCCTCCCCTGCCTACCGCGTAGAGAGAACACTAACCCCCATGAGTGCAACCACCGTTAAAAATCTCGTTAACCAACCCTACAAGTACGGTTTCATCACCGATATTGAATCGGAAACCATCCCCCGCGGTTTAAATGAGGAGATTATTCGCCTAATTTCAGCGAAAAAGAAGGAACCGGAATTCATGCTCGATTTTCGTCTCCGGGCCTACCATCAATGGCAAAAGATGACCGAACCCAGTTGGCCGCACGTTTCCTATCCTGCCATTGATTATCAAAATATTATCTACTACTCTGCACCCAAACAGAAAAAAGAAAAACTCAACAGTCTTGAAGAAGTTGACCCCACTTTAATCGAAACCTTTGAAAAATTAGGCATTCCCCTTTCGGAACAAAAACGCCTTTCTAACGTGGCCGTGGATGCTATCTTTGATAGCGTTTCTATCGCCACAACTTTTAAAGAAAAACTAGCAGAACAGGGGGTTATTTTCTGTTCTATTTCGGAAGCTTTACAGGAACATCCCGACTTGGTGCAGAAATATCTCGGTACTGTGGTTCCCGTGGGTGATAATTATTTTGCCGCTCTTAATTCTGCCGTTTTTAGCGATGGTTCCTTTGTTTTTATACCCAAAGGTGTCGTCTGTCCTATGGAATTGTCCACCTATTTTCGGATTAATAACGGTGAGACGGGACAATTTGAAAGAACTTTAATTGTCGCTGAAGAAGGGGCATCGGTAAGTTATTTAGAAGGTTGCACCGCTCCGATGTACGATAGTAATCAACTTCATGCCGCCGTCGTGGAATTAGTCGCCCTCGATAATGCGGATATTAAATATTCGACGGTACAAAATTGGTACGCTGGCGATGCCAATGGGAAGGGAGGTATTTACAATTTCGTCACTAAACGGGGTCTGTGTAAAGGAGTTAATTCTAAGATTTCTTGGACGCAGGTGGAAACTGGTTCGGCAATTACTTGGAAGTATCCCAGTTGTGTCTTAGTCGGCGATAATTCCGTCGGGGAATTCTACTCAATTGCCCTAACTAATAACAAACAACAGGCCGATACAGGTACGAAAATGATTCACATTGGCCGCAACACCAAGAGTACCATTATTTCTAAGGGAATTTCTGCGGGTAACTCCCAAAATAGTTATCGCGGTTTAGTGAAAATGGGACCGAAAGCCAAGGGAGCAAGAAATTACTCCCAGTGTGATTCTATGCTGATTGGAGATAATGCCGAAGCTAACACTTTTCCCTATATTCAGGTGGATAACAACAGTGCTAAGGTAGAACACGAAGCTTCTACTTCTAAAATCGGTGAAGACCAATTATTCTACTTCGCACAACGGGGTATTTCCGAAGAAGATGCTGTCTCTATGTTAGTCAGTGGTTTCTGTAAGGATGTCCTCAGTAAATTACCGATGGAATTCGCTGCTGAAGCTGATAAACTCCTCAGTCTCAAGCTAGAAGGAACCGTAGGTTAATCAGTAAAGTAGGGTGGGTTAGGCGATAGCCGTAACCCACCAAAAGCTAAGACAATTTATCCATCAATTGATGATTCGCCGTCAACCCCCAAAACTAATATTTTTGTTCAAAAACATCCCATGAGTGAAGTAATTTTATCGGTAAAAAATCTAACCGCTAGTATTGATGGAAATCAGATTCTTAAAGGAGTTAACCTCGAAATTAAAGCAGGTGAAACCCACGCAATTATGGGGCGCAATGGCTCAGGAAAAAGCACCTTTTCAAAAGTAATCGCTGGACATCCCGATTATGAAGTAACTGGGGGAGAAATAATTTATAAAGGCGAAAACCTTTTAGACAAAGAACCCGATGAACGAGCGCTTATGGGTATCTTTCTCGCTTTCCAATATCCCTTAGAAATCCCCGGCGTTAGTAACCTCGATTTTCTTCGCGTTGCCTACAATGCCCGACAAAAATATCTAGGCTCGGAAGAATTAGATAGTTTTGACTTTGAGGAATTAGTCGAGAAAAAACTAGAAGTTGTCCAGATGAATCCTAGCTTTCTTGGCAGAAGTTTAAACGAAGGTTTCTCCGGTGGTGAGAAAAAACGTAATGAAATCCTACAAATGGCTTTATTAGAACCTACTTTAGGAATTCTCGATGAAATTGACTCCGGTTTAGACATCGATGCTTTGCGAATTGTTGCCCAGGGAGTCAATCAATTAGCTACTCCCGATAACGCTTTTTTACTTATCACTCACTATCAGCGTCTGCTCAACTACATTGAACCCGATGTTATTCATGTTATGTACGATGGGCGCATTGTCACCAGTGGCGGTAAAGAATTAGCTCTCGAATTAGAAAGAACTGGCTACGATTTCCTCGACGAACAATTATTAGCCGTTAAGTAATCTAGCTATCAGTTATCAGTTATCAGTTATCAGTTATCAGTTATCAGTTATCAGTTATCAGTTATCAGTTATCAGTTATCAGTTATCAGTTATCAGTTATCAGTTATCAGTTATCAGGAGATGGCTTTTATTTATTCTTCCTACACCCCACACCCTACACCCCACACCCTACACCCCACACCCTACACCCCACACCCCACTACCCCACACCCCAACCCCCACCCCCTCCTACCAATGACAGCCATAATCACGAAACCTGAACAATCAGGAGAATTATTGTTAAAATTGTCTCGCGAAACGGTTCCCACTATCGATAACCGTAAAATTCTCGAATTAAGAGAATCGGGAGCCAGTAAAGCTCAAGAATTAGCCATCCCGGGCAGAAAAGACGAAGAATGGCAATTCACCGATTTAAGTCAACTCTGGGCGATCGATTTTTGCGCCCCCCAAACCGTTACAATCGATAAAAATGCCCTAGCTGTTTTTTTACTGCCCGAAGCCAAAAACAGCAGTTTAGTCTTCGTTAACGGCATTTATCAGCCTGAATTGTCCGATATCTCCGCTTTACCCCCCGGTGTCAGCGTCAGCAATCTTGCCAATGCACAAAAAGATGTTCTTGTCAACTATCTAGGGAAAGAAAAAACACCCGAATTTTTTACCGCACTCAACCAAGCTGGTTTAAGCGATGTCGCAGTAATTCACGTCACCGCTAACACCGTCGTCACAACCCCGATACATCTTTTATTTATCACCGTTGTGGAGGAAATTCCCCGCTTTTATCAGCCCCATAGCCTAATCGTGGCGGAAACGGGAGCCAGTGTCAATATTATCGAGAATTACGGGGCTTTAGCCGAATATTGCTCCGATTTACCTGTAAATTACTCTTATTTTACCAACGCTGTCACGGAAATTTACCTCGAAGCCAGCGCCGAGGTCATCCATACCAGAGTACAACGGGAATCGGGAGATGGTTTTCACATCGGACGCACGATAATTGAACAAGGGCGCGATAGCCGTTACACTCTCAACGAGATAAATCTAGGCGCTAAACTCTGCCGTCATAACCTCGATATCCTGCAAAAAGGAGAACAAACCGAGACAAATCTGCACGGATTAGCCATGATTACCGGACAACAAACCGCCGATACCCACAGCGCCATCTATCTCAACCATCCCCACGGCATCAGCAACCAACTGCATAAATGTATCGTTGATGGTAGCGCTCACGCTATCTTTAATGGTAAAGTGTTTGTTCCCAAGCCCGCCCAATTAACCAACGCCTCCCAGTTAAATCGGAATTTGTTAATTTCTAACAAGGCACGAGTCAACACCAAACCCGAATTACAAATTACCGCCGATAACGTCAAATGTTCCCACGGGGCAACCGTTAGCCAACTGGAAGCCGATGATTTATTCTATCTGCAAAGCCGGGGCTTAAGTGCCGACACTGCCCGCAGTTTGTTAATTGATGCTTTCTCGGCCGAGATTTTAGCTAAAATTCCTCTAGAATCCCTCCGCCAAAGATTGGGGCAATGCGTCGCCTGTCGCAGTGTGGAATAACTCTACCGGGGTGGGTGTCAACCTGCCCAAAGTACCCCTCTGACTCCTGACTAAAATGACAATTATCCAAGAAAAAACCCTCGCCCAAAAAGTCCGCGCCGATTTCCCTATCCTCCATCAAACCGTACACGATAAACCCCTTATCTATCTCGATAGTGCCGCCACTTCCCAAAAACCGATTCAAGTATTAGAAACCCTGCGAAACTATTACGAAAAAGATAACGCTAATGTGCATCGGGGGGCGCATACTTTAAGTGTCCGAGCAACGGAAGCCTACGAAGGGGCCAGAGATAAGGTGGCTAGGTTTATTAATGCCGCTTCTCGTCAGGAAATTGTCTATACTCGCAACGCCACGGAAGCGATTAATTTAGTCGCCTACAGTTGGGCATTAAATACCCTGAAAGCAGGGGATGAAATTATTCTCTCGGTGATGGAACACCACAGTAATTTAATCCCCTGGCAAATTGTCTGCCAAAAGACGGGGGCAGTGATTAAATATGTACAGTTAACCAGCGAAGAAAGCTTTGATTTAGAACAATATAAATCCTTGTTATCTGACAAAACTAAATTAGTTGCTGTCCTTCATGTCTCCAATACATTAGGCTGTATTAATCCCGTTGCCGAAATAGTCAGCCTTGCCCATCAAGTCGGGGCGAAAGTATTAATTGATGCCTGTCAAAGTGTCCCCCATTTAGCCATTGATGTGCAGTCCATAGATTGTGATTGGTTGGTGGCTAGTGGTCATAAAATGTGCGCCCCCACCGGCATTGGATTTTTGTACGGCAAAGAGGCTATTTTAGAGGCAATGCCGCCCTTTTTTGGTGGTGGTGAAATGATTGCGGAAGTCTATTTAGACCATTTTACCTGTGCCGAACTGCCCCACAAATTTGAAGCGGGAACCCCCGCTATCGGGGAAGCAATTGCTCTCGGTGCTGCGGTAGAATATTTAATCGGTTTAGGGATGGATAATATTCATGCCTACGAAGAAGAATTAACCGCCCATTTGTTCAAAAAATTAGGAGAAATTGAGGGGTTAAGAATTTACGGGCCGCCACCTAGTTTAACGGGCCAAGGTCGGGCTAGTTTAGCCGCCTTTAATGTGGAAGGGATTCATGCTAGTGATTTAGCCACTTTATTAGACCACGAAGGAATCGCTATTCGTTCTGGTCATCACTGTACCCAACCTCTACACCGCCTTTTTGATGCTTCTGGCAGCGCGCGGGCAAGTCTATATTTTTATAATACCCCAGAAGAAATCGATCGCTTTATTGTCGCCCTACAGGAAACTATCGATTTCTTTGCCAATTGTTTTTCTTAGGGGTATCTCTAGCCCCTTTCCTGTTCTTAAAGAGTGAAGGAAGTTACTTATTATTATCAAGGAATTTGTCCCGAAACGGGCGAGTTATTGCGCTTGCCCCGCACTCTTTTGGCTGAAAAAATTGCCCAAGATTTGATGACAACTATCACCAATCCTGAAGGCAAAATGTATGGCATTTTGTTAGGAGAAAATGCCGCTGGCGAAATAGAAATTTTAAAAGCTTTTTCTGGACAGGGAGAAGCTGCTGGCTGGGTTCCGTCCCTAGTGGGGAGAGAAAAAATTGTGCTGGAAGAAAAGCGAGTTTTGCAACTTTTAGAAACAATTAAACAGGAAATTATCAGCTTACAATCAATCCCAGAACATAATTTATATCGACTCAATCAAGCAAATTTTGAGCGCAAAATCCAAGCTTTACAGCAACAACATCAAAGCAATAAACAGGAACGAGATAGATTAAGAAATTTAGGAGATTTAAACTCAGAAGAATTGGAAAATTTAAATAATCTCAGTCGTCAAGAAAAAAGAGCAAGAAAGCAATTAAAACAGGAACAAAAACAAGTTTTAGAACCCTTAATTGATAAAATAAACGTAGCCAATCAGAGAATTATTGAACTTAAGCAACAGCGTAGGAAACTCTCCAAACAGTTACAGGAATTGCTGTATCAATCCTACTGTTTAAACAACTTTTCTGGACAATCTCTCTCCTTAGCTAAATTGATGGGCAGTAATTTGTTACCAACAGGAACAGGAGAATGTTGCGCCCCAAAATTATTAAATTATGCCGCTATGAAAGGATTAAAACCCATCGCTATGGCCGAATTTTGGTGGGGAGAATCGAATCGAGATAGAAAACAGGGAGAATTTTATGGCGCTTGTCAAGAAAGATGTCAACCTCTCATGGGTTTTTTACTTTCTGGTTTACGTTCATCCCTAGAAATTATCTATGAAGACGAGGGAATAATTGCTATTAATAAACCCGCGGGATTATTATCGGTAGCAGGACGTTATCAAGATAGTCAAGATGCCGTGGTTAATCGGTTTCGTAGTCAGGGAAAAAATCTCATTCCCGTTCATCGTTTAGACCGAGAAACTTCGGGTATATTATTACTAGCTAAAAGTTTAGATATTTATCGTTGTTTATCCCAACAATTTCAACGGCGACAAGTGGAGAAAATCTACGAAGCTATATTATCAGAAATTATTGAGCCAGAATCGGGTATAATTGACCTACCTCTCTGGGGAAATCCGCAAAATCGACCCTATCAAACTGTGGACTGGCAAAGGGGAAAAGCTAGTCAAACCTATTTTAAAGTTGTCGGTAAAGAAGGCAATTATTCTCGCATCGAATTTATTCCCTACACGGGAAGAACCCATCAAATTCGTGTTCATAGTCAAGCGGGATTAGGGATAGGAATTTTAGGCGATCGATTGTATAATGGTAAGCAGTCCGACCGTTTATACCTACACGCTAAACAATTATCTTTTCGTCATCCTCAGACCGAAACTAAACTTGATCTCATCATTCCCACCCCCTTTTGAGTGCTATAATTGCTAACAGCCAAAAATTAGCCATAATAACCCAATTTACTGACAAGGGTACAAGGTCAGCCAGAAAATAGATATGAGATCGTCCTTCAACCTATTTTGACTTCTCCTCCTCAATCCTGACGACCGACGACCGACTGACTCCTAACCCCACCAACAAACTTTTTCGGCCAACCCTAGGGTTGGCGTCATTTGGCTTAATTGATGACAGGCCCTAGTCGAGCAGAAAAATTTTTAGAAAAAAACCTTGCAATTATTTCGAGAGCGTGCTACATTAGGAAAGGACTGAAAAACGCCGAGATAGCTCAGTTGGTAGAGCAGAGGACTGAAAATCCTCGTGTCCGCGGTTCAAATCCGCGTCTTGGCATTGAGAAAACACTAAATACGGACAAAGTTTTGAGGTACACCACTAAATGTGAGGATGCCAAAAACGAGACTAAACTTAATTAGTCCAAATTTAGCCCATGTTTTCGGAGGTTAATTATGCCGATGGATAGCTTTATCTCAAATGTCGGGGTGAAGACCCTCGCTTTTAGAGACGGGATAAAACCCCGACATTTGAGATAAAAAAAACAAGTAATAGTAAGGGTTTTAAGGGTGATCGTCTGGGTGATCGAGGGGATGATCGAGGTATAACCCCGATCACCCGTTTGTTTGTACTAAAAAAAACCCCTCTCCTGTAGAGGGGTTGCGAGGTTGTTGGGTCAAATTTACGGGGCGCGTTTGGATTGAAACTTCGCACCGATAAGGCTTTTAAGGTGGTAAGCGTAAGCTGAGATAACTATAAAGCTAAAAAAAAAGATTTTTGCTTCTCGTTCCAGTTGTTCCTCAAGCTGGTAGTAATTATTTGGGTGTAAAGTCACTGTGGAAGACAAGGCTATGGCAAGGCAAAGGAAAAGAACCAACCATGAATATGCGCCCTCCCCTAAGCTTCTTAAGCTAGGTATCCATTTAGGAAATTTTGGGTTACGCTCTCCCCAAAGCCATTGATGGACGTGGGATAAAAGAAAAATAGGTATTAATACTCCAGTGATAGCTAACCATGTAAAGGCTCGATAGGAAGGTTCTTGTATAAATAGACTGGCCAAAAAATTAAAGGGAACGATCGTTATTCTCATGATCAACATGATCGGGATCATCGAGATCATTAAAATTAGGGCTTGTAGCCACGATTTAGGACGGGGGAACCATTTAGGATAAGACATACCTTTTTTTGACCACAACAACGATAACAACAATTTTAGGTGATGGTTTCCCGATAGCGTAACAAAATTTAACACTTAGAGATCATCGGGTAGGTCTTGCCATTCTAACCCCACCTTCCACATCTCTCGCTGTAGGGCTTTGACTTGTGCAACCGAAAACATGGGCTTATTAACATCTCCCCGTTCTAAAGAGACGGGGAGATGTCAAATTTTGTCCTTTTTAAAGAGGTCGAGTCTCGTGCGCTCTAGTTCCTTTCAGCGAGCGATACTGGGTTCTAGTCATAGCTGGATTTGAAGCTGCTTCCTCAAGCGAGATCAGGTTTTTCTCGTCTACGTCCCGAATTTTATCCTTTGTATTCTTGTCTAAGTTTTTGTACTCTTTCCGTATCTTTTTCGGGAGGGTGTAGAGTTTTTTGGGCGAGTCATTTTCAAGCGTTCAGTCATTCTTGCCACTGTCGCTACACTTAAAACTATACCAGTTCTTTCCAAGAATAGGTCCGATAGTTCGGCTAGAGTTGCGTCATTATTTGCTTCAATTAACTCGCCGAGGGCGACCATTTGTTCTGGCGTGAGTTTTAAATGACGTCCACATCGATAAGTTTTCGGTCGAATATCTCCCGTTTCCCGAGATTGTTTCAAAAGCTTTTGGACGAAACTTAAGGTTACGCAGAATCTTTTCGCTAATTGACGCTGGGAGATCGGCTCGTTATAATAACAGTCTAGAATTTTTTGACGGAACTCTACTGGATAGGATTTCATTTTTTGTGCAATTTAGCTATCGATAACATTATACTTCATATTTGTGAAAAAAGCTCTATATTTGACTGAGCATTGACATTCAGTCTTACTGCTTGAGCTACAGTATTTTCTCCCAGAAAAGCAACGCCGAGTGTTATTAATCCAAAAACTAGCACATTTTGTTAACTGGAAATTAAATAAACCATGCAGAGAGAAAATATCTGGTATAATGCAACTCCTGAGAGGATTTTTGGCTCTTCTGGTTTCTGTGGGGAAACGAGGTCTATACTGATAAGCTTTTACGCATTTAAGTTACATTGACAGCATTACCCTTATTTTTAAGTTTTCTACTCCATTTAATAATCAATCCCCCTTCATTTAAAAGCTGATTGACTACTTTTTCCA
>NZ_JACJQV010000175.1 GCF_014696875.1 Microcystis wesenbergii FACHB-1317
TTACAGACGTATCAGCAGCTGCGTGTAAGCATCCCACCGAAAAACTAATGCGCGGGGGGTTTGGGGGCGGCGCCACGCCCCCAACGGGGGGTTTGGGGGGTAGAACCCCCCAAAAGCTTGGATTGAGTCATAAAATCGTGGGAAGTAACGCCCAATTTTAGCCGAGAGTTTCCCCGTAAAAATCCCAACTTAGTAGATTTACAAAAATTAACTTAAAACTTACATCTGATCACTGATAACTGATAACTGATAACTGATAACTGATCACTGATAACTGATAACTGATAACTGATAACTGATAACTGATTTACTCTCCCGCATGATAGGAACTGCGGACTAGGGGGCCGGATCTAACCTGAGAAAACCCCATTTTTTGGGCAATTTCTCCCAACTCGCTAAATTCTGCGGGAGTCCAATATTTCTGTACGAGCAAATGTTCCAGAGAAGGACGCATATATTGACCAATAGTAACTCGATCGCAGTCGATCGCCCGTAAATCTGCCAAAGTCTCGATAATTTCCTCTTTTGTCTCACCGTGACCGACCATTAAGCCAGATTTCGTCGGAATTGAGCAATCAATTTCCTTAACATAACGCAAAACCGCCAAAGAGCGATCATATTTAGCCCCGCGTCTAACCGGTCCTTGCAAACGGCGCACCGTCTCGATATTGTGATTGTAACAGGCAGGTTTTGCCCCTACCACCGTCGCCACCCGTTCCTGTTGACTTCCCTTACCTCCAGCAAAATCCGGGGTTAACACCTCAATTAAAGTGTGGGGATTGAGTTCGCGAATGGCTGTCATCGTCCGCACGAACCAACTGGCTCCGCCGTCTTCCATATCATCTCTGGCTACAGAAGTCAAGACAACGTAACTTAAATTTAACAATTGCACCGCTTCCGCCACTTTTTGCGGTTCCTCCACATCGAGAGGCATGGGTGCATGACCCTTATCCACTTGACAAAAAGCACAGGACCGGGTACAAGTGGGACCCATCAACAAAAAAGTCGCCGTACCTTGGGCATAACATTCGCCGCGATTAGGACAGCGACCCTCCTCGCAGATAGTATGAATGTTCCTTTGTTTGATAATGCGCTGAACCGTGGAAATTTCGCTAGATTTGCCGAGCGAACGCCGTAACCAAGGGGGTAAAGAGGTAATTTCCTTGCGCCACTGTGGGGAAATATTGGACATGAGAAGTTAAGTAGGGTGTTGGGGATTGCAGTTATCAGTTATCACTGGGGAGAAGGGAGAGGCACGACCGACTCCCCAAAACGAAAACTTTTGATCTCACCATTAAGATAACTGCCATAAGCTGTGAAAGCGAGTCAAGATCATTGTTAATCAAAAAGGAAACTTGGGCAATGGGACGACGGCAACGGGGAAAAATTTTCAATCTGGTCCTTCAAGGATTGGCGAGTTGCCTGTTAATTAGTATATTTGTTCTTAATTCCCTGCCATCCCTAGGCCAAAATTTTCTAGTTCCATTTGTATCTCCCACGGGGACAAGGATTTTTGTAGCCGGGGATATAGAATATGCTTCCGTGCATCTAGATGGATTTGCCTTATTTCAGATTGCCTCCCAAGATTTTACCGCTTCTGAGGCCCGGGAACTCTCCCCAGTACAAAGACGGGCTAGGCGCATTGAAAGAGGCTTAAATAATATTATCAATCGGGGTTTCGATCCGACAACCCTGCAAGTAAGTACGGCGACTCTCAATAATTTAACCGTGATTGTGGCCAAGGATAACCGGAAGTTACCGCAACAGGTAATTCTGACGGTAACAGAAATTGATGCCCTGATCGATTCTTCTTCGGTTGGCGATTTAGCGGACAGATGGGTTAAAATCATCCAAACAGCTTTGCTCCAAGCTTGGCAAGAACGTCAGCCCGCCCCTCGCCGGCAACAGGTAATGACTGCCACTATAATTATTTTGGGGCTAACTTTCTTAAGCTGGGTATCAATTTGGTGGCAGAAACGTTTAAGAAATCGCTTTAATCTCCTCAAAAAACAGGCTAAAAGTCAATCTGATCGAAATTCAGCCATAAATTCCCCCCCCAGAAAAGATCGCTCCCAAGAGCCGATTTTAGCCGCTCTAGGAGATTCCTCTAATTTCCGTCAACAGGCTGATATTCAGCGACAACTAACGTTAAATATTCTCTGGAAAAGACTGGCTCTTATTGGACTGATACTGCTTTGGTTTGGCGGAGTAGCGGCGATTTTGTATGTATTTCCTGAAACTAGGCTAGAAGGACGCGGAATAATCCGTATTCCTTTACGGATTTTTATTATCTGGTTGCTGCTGACATCAGTGAGCAATATGATTAATCTCTACGTTAATTCTCGGCTACGGGAGTGGGTAGAGGAAGGAGCGGTTTTTTCCGAAAATTTGGAAAGGAGGATTCTGCGCGCTCCCACTTTATTAGAAGTTTGGCGACAAATTATCACATTTATCGCTATTTTTCTGGGAATTTTGGTTTTTTTGAGTTGGATGGGCCTTTCTTTCGCCTTTTTACTCACGGGAGCCGGTTTAGTGGGAGCATTGCTCACCTTTGCCTTTCAGGATCTTTTAAAAGATTGGATTAACGGTTTTCTAATTATCTTTGAAGACCAATACACTGTCGGTGATATGGTCCAGTTTCAGGAGTTTATCGGTTTGGTGGAAAATATGAGTTTGCGAGCGACTCAATTGCGGGCTGCTGATGGACGTTTAATCACTATTGCCCATAACCAAATTATTAGCGCACACAACCTCAGTAAAGATTGGGCGCGGGTCGATTTTACCATCGAAGTCGCCTATCAGACCGAGCCAGATGTGGCGATCACTTTAATGGCAGCCATCGCTGAAAATATGGCTGTAGATCCACAATGGCAAGAAGATATCATCAATCCCGTGCAGGTTGCTGGTGTTAGTCGGGTTTCTCACACGGGAATGGAAATTATGCTCAGAATTGTCGTCAAAAGATTACGACAATGGGACATAGAAAGAGAGTATCGTCGTCGTCTAAAAATTGCTTTTGAGGAGAAGGGAATTCACATCGGTATCCCCCAACAAAGTTTCCTCATAGCAAGAGATAGAGAAGAATTCAAGGGACAGTTTTAAAGGGGAGCATTTTCTATCGGTGGAATTATAGGCCGTTGAAAGCAGATTTTCCATCACTACACTTGAATGATATCAAAACTGCCTTGGTTTTGAATCCGATAAAACAGGAAATCTGCATCGAGGGTGAGAATTTGCCGATACCCAGTCTTTTCAGCTACTAAAACTAGGGTTGCATCTGCCAAGTCCATCGGTCGATCACAGTATTGTTCCATTAAAGCCAACAAGCGACTAAAATCACTTTCTTGAATATTGTAAACCACCAGCAGTTTATCTAATGGGACTTAGGCATTTTCGGGCAGCAAAAAAGGCTCAAACCATTACGGGACAAAGGGTTAACCTCGATTTATGATTTTCCTTGATCTATCTGGGTTTCAGCGATTTTGGGCTTCTCGAAGTAAATCCCAAGCAGGGATTGGGGTTGAGGCTTTTCTCGATTTGTTTTTTGTCTAAGTCCCACTAAAAGAAGTTGTCCCAGTTGTTTTTGCATTTGCCAACCCCCCCGATGCAGCGCCAAGTACATGGCTTCGGTCAGGCATGACCAAGTTGTGACCAGAGGCTTTGCTAAACGCATTACTGTATTTCTGTAGGCTTTATGTTGGGGTTGGGTGCGATCAACCAAACAAAGCAGCACTCCTGCATCACACAGGATCATAGCTCTAGTCCTTGTTGCCGATATTTTTCGAGCAGCAGTTGCTGGTAGTCGTTTATTGGTTCCGGTGAATTGACAGTTAAGCCATCTACGGCTTCAAACCATTGTAACCATCTTTCTATCAGTTTTCCATCAGGCTGAGTGTCAAAGGTTTTGACTCGATATTTATGATCGAGAAGATCAATAAAGTCGCTTACTTCCTGAACAAGGACTTCGGGGAGTTGCTGTAGCTTAGAAATTGCAGTTTCTCGGATTGTCACAATCATCACCTCTACCAAGATTGCTAGTTGGACAACTTTAAACTAGGTTAGGTTAGATATCCTAACCTAGAAAATTTTTAGGAAGCTAAGGCTACCTCGACTATTTGTTGTAGTTCCCCATTTTGATAGAGTTCGATCATAATGTCGGAACCACCAATAAATTCACCGTTGATATAGACTTGGGGAATAGTCGGCCAATTGGAATACTCCTTAACTCCTTGTCTTAACTCCTGATCTTCCAGAATATCGACAGTTTCGTAGGAAACCCCCAGAATATTGAGAATTTGTATGACGTTATTGGAGAAACCACACTGAGGCATTAATTTATTGCCCTTCATGAACACAAGAACTTTGTTATTCTGGATTAATTGATCGATTCTGGCCTTAGTTTCGGGTGTCATAGGTCTAGTAGCTAGAATTTGAGCAAGAATAGCCAATCCTGAGACGTGGCATATCCTATTAGTTTAGCACAAGCCGTTGGGATAGCTTTAAAAAGGAAGATCTTCGTCCTCCTCCAAACTATCTAAAATTTCGTTAACATCAGGTCTCCCGCGCACGATAGTCATATTTTCCAGAGACTTATTAACTTTAGTTTCTGCGACCGAATTTTCTGGCACTGAATAACCCATATTGACCAGTTCACCATCAAAAGATTTCGCTAACTTTTGAGCGGCTGCCAAAATTTCGCTAACATCTACATCCTGATCTAATGTCCCTAAAGATGAATCAAAATTTAAGATTTTTTCGGGCAGTTCTGTGCTAAGAGTTTTTGGGGTTTCCGACGCGGTGAACTTTGCTTCTTTTTTCTCGATAATTGCTTCTTTGACCGGGGGAATATCCACCACGGTCATAACTTTATTTTCGGGGGTTATTGGTGGGTTTGCTGCGGTTTCTGGTGGTGGTAGTATCTTAGCTGCTGGGGATTGAGAAACTTCCGCAGCCATGGCAGCAGTAGCGGAACCTACCTGTAAATGAACTTTAATCCGGCGCTGAAAAACTGCCTCGAAAGCTGACTCAATATTAGTCAATCGTAGCCTGGCCATTTTTAATAATTGTTCCGAAGATATGCTTAAATAAGCGCTCGATTCTTCCATATTAAAAAGACTGCCGTGCTGACGCAAGAGAGTGCGAGTAGTGGGGGGTTCCATTACTTCTAAAACCTGCTGCCAAATTTGTTCATGATTGTCATCACTGGTAACAGTTTTAACCTCAGTTTTCGCCACTTCGACCCTAGTTGTCGGGGTGATAACCGCCGGTTTTATCGGTTCATTAACCGGCGCCGGCGCTGTGATCATTTCAGTAGGCCTCTCGGCGCTGGTTTGGGGACGGGAAGGCGCTGTCGTGGCAACTAGCGGAATCACCTGTGCTTGCGGTAACAGTCCCAAGAGAGTGACTTCTAACCAGAGACGGGGTTGAGTGGTGTTTTTTAGTTGCGTTTCGCTGTCTTTAAGCAGTTGTTGACCGCGGAGAATTTCCTCTAAAGACCAAGTACGCGCTTCCGTACACAAATCCTGCCAAGTGGGAGCGGTGACAGCGACCATTTCTGGACGATTAGGGGCAGTTTTAGCTAAAAGTAGGTTTAAATAGAATCCCGCTAGATTTTGCAGAACGATTAAAGGTTCCTTACCGCGATTCATCAGATGGCGACATTGTTCGATAACTTGATCGGGAATATTGCTATGAATGACTTTAAGTAGGGTTAAAAGGTCTCTTTCGGGGACTGCACCGACCAAATCCCAGACTCGCTCGGCCGTAATCGTTCCTGCGAGTAAACTTAATTGATCAAGAAGACTTTCGGCATCGCGTAAACCACCGTTAGCGATCTGAGCCACAAGGGTTAATGCTTCTAGGTTAATATCGATCGCTTCTATTTGGGCGATTTTTTGCAGGTGTGCCACCATGGCATCGAGAGCAATACGGCGATAATCAAAGCGTTGACAACGGGAGATGATGGTAGGCAAGACACGCTGAGGATCCGTGGTAGCAAGCACGAAAATCACTCGATCCGGCGGTTCTTCCAGAGTTTTCAGCAAAGCATTAAAGGCCGCCGTACTGAGCATATGGCAGTTATGAACTAATAACCCATTGGCAACAAAATTATGATTGTCCTCCACTTCTAGGTCATAGACGCTTTCTGTGTCACCTTCTTGAATCCCTATCACTTCCTCGAAATTTGTCAGCCATTGAGGGGATTTTATGCTATTGGGCCTGTATTGCACCGCAGCCACATTGACAGGGGATAGGATCTGATCGCCGATTTTGAGATTTTTTGCTTGTATCCATGCTTTTTCTGTTCTAATCAAATGATTACCAGTGCAATTAATCGTCCGATTTCTGGTTTGAATGGTTAAAGTTGCTTTTGCGCCTCGGTTTAGCCATCGCAGGACTTTTTTATATTCCCACTCTCCGCTGCTCTCGTTGTAACTGAGAACTCGTTTTCCGAGAATCTCAGGATGATTAATGGGGATTAATCCCGTTTCGGTGAAAACAAGGCTATCCCCAGTCAGGCATTCATCGATGACATAGACTTTATAACGACATTGGACGGGGGCAAATTGCGATCGCTCGATAATTTCCCGAATGTTATCCACACCCGTATTACTAGCGGCATCAATTTCGATCACGTCTAAAGCGGAACCATTGGCGATCGCTTGACAGACGGAACACTTACCGCAGGGAATCGGTGTCGGATGGTCACTAGACAGACAGTTGAGGGATTTGGCTAAAATTCGCGCCGAGGAGGTTTTCCCCGTGCCTCTGGGTCCAGTAAATAGGTATGCAGGGGCGATTCGCTCACTGATTAAGGCATTACTCAAGGTCGTGGCGATCGCTGATTGTCCCACCAAATCGGCAAAGGTTTGGGGACGATACTTATGATGTAGAGGTTCGTAGGTCATGACTGGCTGAAAACTTTTTCCCCACCCTAGAGACTACTATTATCCTATCCCGATTCTTTTTTAACACGAGAACAAGTGTATGCTTTTTAAGCTGTTAACTATTGAAATTGCTTGTTGAGATCAGGCAACAGTATAAAACCCCACACCCCACACCCCACACCCCACACCCTACACCCCACACCCCACACCCATCAGCAAATTTTATCTAGACAGGTTTAATGCGCGATTTGCATCACGAAAATGGCAATTTAGCTAAGGCTTGTAATAAATTGTATTAATAACTACAATTTGGCCGAGAAAATCTGCGGACTATCTTAGTATGCCCAAAGATAGCGCCACTAATCAGACCCACTGCTTATGACTGAATCTACAAAAACCCAATGTCCTTACTGTGGAGTAGGTTGTGGTTTGACAGTCACCCCCCCTGCGTCGGCCGGACAAGCAGCGAAAGTCTTTGGGGACAAGTCCCACCCCTCCAGTCAAGGTATGATCTGTGTTAAAGGGGCCACTGTAGCGGAATCAATCGATAAAAATCGCCTCAAAACCCCGATGATCCGCGATTCTCTCCAAGAGCAATTTCGTCCTTGTACCTGGGAAGAAGCCCTCGATCGCATCGTTAACCGTATCCAAACTCTAATCGCTCAGGGGGAAAAGGAAAGTATCTGTCTATACGGTTCGGGACAATTTCACACCGAAGATTACTACATCGCCCAAAAACTGGTCAAGGGTTGTCTGGGAGTCAATAACTTTGATGCTAATTCCCGTCTCTGTATGTCTTCGGCCGTGGCCGCTTACCTGGACAGTTTCGGGTCCGACGGTCCCCCCTGCTGTTACGATGACCTAGAATTAACCGATTGTGCCTTTCTGGTGGGGACAAATACGGCCGAATGTCACCCCATCATCTTTAACCGTCTGCACAAGTATCTCAAAGGCAACCAACAAGCGAAATTAATCGTCGTTGATCCCCGCAGCACCAAAACCGCCAAGGCCGCTAATCTCCACCTAGCCATTAACCCGGGGACCGATATTGACCTATTTAACGGTATTGCCCACCTGTTACTGAATTGGGGTGCGATCGATACCTATTTTATCGATAAATGCACCAGGGATTTCCCCAAATACGCCGAAATTATCCGCCATTATCCCCCCGAAATCGTCGCGGGTAAATGCGGTATCCCCATCGACGATTTAGAAAAGGCTGCCCGCTACTGGGCCGAATCGAAAAGAGTGCTTTCCCTCTGGTCGATGGGTATCAATCAATCTAGGGAAGGCACGGCCAAAGCCCGCACTTTAATCAATTTACACCTAATGACGGCTAATATCGGTAAACCGGGGGCTGGTCCTTTTTCCCTAACGGGACAACCCAACGCCATGGGAGGAAGGGAAGCCGGCGGCCTCTGCCATCTTCTGCCCGGTTATCGTTCCGTCAAAAATCCCCAACACCGGGCCGAAGTGGAACAAGCTTGGGGTTTACCTGCTGGTCAGATTTCTCCCGTCCCCGGTCGCGATGCTTGGAGTATGATTACCGGTTTGGAGACGGGAGATGTCAAACTTCTCTGGATTGCCGCCACTAATCCGGCCGTTAGTATGCCTGATCTAGAACGTACCAAGGCGGCCCTGTTAAAATCACCTTTTACTATCCATCAGGATGCCTACTATCCCACGGAAACCAGCGCCTATGCCCATTTATTACTGCCAGCGGCCCAATGGGGCGAAAAAACGGGAACAATGACCAATTCTGAGCGCGTGGTGACGTTAAATAAGGCTTTTCGTCCTCCCGTTGGTCAAGCTAGGGCCGACTGGCAAATTTTTGCCGAAGTTGGTCGCCGTTTGGGGTTTCAGGCACAATTTAATTTTCAGGATTCGGCCGAGGTATATTCCGAGTTTGCCGGCTTGACATATAAACGTCCTTGTGATATGACAGGGATTAATTATGATCGCCTGGCCGACACTCCCCTCCAGTGGCCCGATTCCATTGATGAAATTTCCGCCCCTAAAATCGCTAATTCTGGGGAATTACTGGGTAATTTAGTTAAAGATAACGATAAAAGCCAAAAAACAGCCGCAAAACGCCTTTATACCGATGGTAAATTTAATACTGCCGATGGTCGTGCTGTTTTCGCCGCTTACCACAGTAAAGGTTTAGCGGAACCCCCGGACGATGATTATCCCCTAGTTTTGACCGTGGGGCGTTTGTACGGTCACTGGCACACCCAAACTCGCACTGGCCGCATCGAGAAAATTGTCAAAATGCACCCTGCACCTTTTCTGGAAATTCATCCCCAAGATGCGGCAAAATTGGGCATAGAAGCTGGGGAATGGGTGGAAGTGCGTTCTCGTCGCGGTTCTGCCCGTTTTCCCGCTTTAATTACCAAAGCAATTGCTCCTAATTGTGTCTTTGTGCCGATGCACTGGGGGGCCCTATGGGCAGAAAATGCTGAGGCTAATAGTCTCACCCATCCGGCCGCTTGTCCGATTTCCCTGCAACCGGAATTAAAAGCTTGTGCTGTCAAATTAATCCCGTTGAAGTCTTTAGTTAATGCCGAATTATCTCCCGGTCAATTTCTGGCAACTCCCCGATAGAATTTGGCTTTTTTTCTATCTACTAAGTGGCGTTTGGGGGGTAGAACCATCTAAAAGCTTGGATTGAGTGATAAAATCGGGAGTAACGCCCAATTTTAGCCGAGATTTTCCCTTTAAAAATCCCAACTTAGTAGATTTATAAAAGTGAGATGCAGCCTATTTAATTCTCAGGAAAAAGCCTGTATAATGATAGCTATAGTTCGATTCTTACCGCAAGATTATACATATCTATGGCTAAGTCCAAAAAACACAATCTGCAATGGATCAAAGAAACCCTCGATTTAAATCCAGATCATAACTGGAAATCTAGTCCGGGTAATAGTATTTTTGTAGCTGGTCGCGGCGCAGTTCGCTTTGAAGTTCCTCAAGATTGGCATTTTGAACCCGATGATAATTCCTTTCGTTTTTTAGATAGAAAACCCCCCGATGATGATTGTCGTTTAGAGGTTTCCTATAATTTACTTCCCCCCGGAGATTGGAAAGAATTACCCCTAAAAGGAATGGTCAAAAAATTAGCTCGTGAAGATAGCCGTAATCCTCACGAAATCGGCGAAGTTATCCAAGAAAAACGCCAAACCGCACGCATTGTTTGGGTGCAAATTCAATTCATCGACCCTCAAGAAAATCGGCCGGCTTATTCGCGTATTGCCGTGGGTATTGGTTCCGGGGTTCAATGTTTAATTACTATGGATTATTGGGTCGATGATGCGGAAAAATTCACCCCCGTCTGGGATACGGTTATCTCCTCGCTGGTCTTAGGTTTATACATTCGCGATCCCCGCAGCGGTTTAGCTTTCCCCGACTAAAGGTAATAACAATTTTGCAGGAAAATTTCCTTGACAAAAAACCTTAATTGTGATAATAGAAAAATTGATCGCCCGACTTGCGTGGGGATAGCTGCCGGTTCCCGCATTGACGGGATGTGCGGGAAAGCAAGAGGCACTCAGACTTAAACGCAAGCTATGACCTTGAGGAATAGTGATAAAAGTGGCCTGCATGGCCATATTTAGGGGCAATTCGGGATTATTTACCCGTTTATAACCCTGAGTGATATTAAAAACTCGACCATCGGGGGTAACTTGAGAAACCACCGCACAGATATCGAAACTAACCGCGTCTGCTTGACAATAACAATCCAGACGGGGACTACCCAAAATCGTTAAATCTTTCTCTAGGGGGGGAGAAGTGTAGGTAATCACATCACTGCGACAGTCTAGCATGGTGCGATCGAATATTCCCCCCGGTAGGGCGCTATGACCTCCTAAAGATGGGACCGGTCGCCAAGGATCGTGAACGATGGTATCCTCGATCGCAGGTTCTAACAAAATCGCGCTTAATTTCCCCTCATCCTCGCGCAGATTGGCTAAACCTTGACTAGCAAGATAATAAATTTGCTGATTTTCTGTTGGAAATTTATCCAGATATTGCCATTGATTAGACCCCATTTGAAATAGATACATAGGAGGATTTTTTAATAACTCCACTTCCTGACCTTTTAAGAAATAATCAAACCATTGCAGCTGCATTTTATCCACGGGACTAATTGCCTGTTGACCATAATCTATCTCTCCTGCTTTTCTCCCCCAAGGTAGATGAGTCCAAGCACCAATAATTAGCTGTTGGGGATAGATAGAACGCGCTTGCATTTCTTGGTATAAACTCAAAGTTCCCCGGAGATGAGGATCGAACCAACCTCCGATATGTAACATCGGTAAATCGATATTTTTTAAAAGGTGTTGCGGTGATAAATTTTGCCAGTAGTCATCGGGAAGATAACGAGTAATCCAATCGTGATAAAAAGAATCGGCGGCTAAATCATGCAGAATCTGAGGAGAGGCAGCAACAGGATCAAAAAGGGGTAAATTTCGGGAAGCTACCCAGAGTTTTTGATAGGCAGTTTCGTCCCCTTTTAATCTTGCTGTTTCCGCCGCTAATTGTATTGCCCAAGCGAGATTATATTGTAAATTAAATGCTTCATTTTCATAGCCCCAATCTCGATATAAATCGTGAGCAATCATAGCTGGACAAATAGTTTTTAAAGCACCGTGACCATTAGCAGCCGCGTATAATTGGGTCATTCCCTGATAGGAAAAACCATACATTCCCACCACACCCGTATTATTAGGAATAGTTAAAACCCATTCAATAGTTTCTAATCCGTCGCTAATTTCATGGGCAAATAAATTAAAATTTCCCGTCGAGTTTCCCCGGCCACGGACATCCTGAATTACCACAATATAACCCTGACGTGCATACCAGCTAGGATGGGCATAAACCACCGTAGAAGCGATCGCTTTTCCGTAGGGTTGTCGCATTAGTAAAATCGGAAAAGATTCCCGACTATCGGGACGATAAATATCGGCAGCTAAACTAATTCCATCTTTGGTGATCAAACTAGCTGTTTCTTTTTTTATCGGGTGGGGATTAAGCATTATTATCTCTTTCAGATAAAAAATACTGTCAGGTGGCTCAATTTAAGATTACTTTCAGTCTAGTATATAGCGTTTGTTGCAATCATGAGCTACATTGACATCCTCACCGCAGATGAGGATAGGGATTATTCAGTTCAATAAAATTAACCGTAACTGCTGAGAGTGAACTCTTATCGGATGTCTTTCGCTGTTAGATGAGTAATAAAACCATAGCCAACATCAATTAGGAACTAGCCCATCAAAGTATGGACTCTGAAGATTTTTATAACCCGTCAAGTCATTCGTCGTTTTACTTACCGAAGGCTGCATCTAATTTTTGTCAATCTACTAAGTTGGGATTTTAAAAAAGAAACTCTCGGCTAAAATCGGGCGTTACTTGCGATTTTATGACTCAATCCATGCTTTTGGCGGTTTATACCCCCCCAAACGCCAGAGCGCATTAGATTAACTGTCAGATGCTTACAGGCGATTGTGCAGATTTTTTGTACCAATTTAAGAGTCGCTGATAATTGCTGATTGTCAGTATTTCTGCAAATGGGGGATGCAGCCCTTACAATAGAAGATTACCTGGATTATTTTTGCGGGGGGCAATCGGTGATTCTCAATTTTTCCCTAAGGATTGTAGCGGCCAAAGGCAGACTATTCTGTAAGTTTTCACTCTACAAAACCTATCGGGTGGTCAGTAGTGCCCCCGTCGATGTCCTCTGGCAAAAATTAATCAATGTGGCCGATGTCTCTTGGCATCCTTTGATCGCCAAGGCTGATGTTCCCTTGGGTTTAATCGCTAAACCGGGGTTAATCTATCAAGCTGTCACCCGTCTGACTCCCATTCCTATCCGGGTTTTCGTGGAAAATGTCCGCCCCGGGGAACTCCTCAGCCTCAGAGTTCTCGCTATCCCCGGCATGGAACAGAAAATGACCTACCAAGTGGAATCAACCCTCTGTGGTAGTTATATTTCCTATTCTGTCACCCTGCGGGGTTGGCTGTCCCCCTTTATCTGGTGGTTAAGTCGTCCCTATTTAGCCAAAGTCGCCGCCCAACTAGCTCACGCCGCCGAAGAATTAACGGCCTAAAAAAAATTCTCCCCAATTGTGCTAATAAATAATCTGCCAAGGGTCAAGATTTAAGTCACAATGGTATATGGATAGACTTAAACAAAATTTTAGTCAGCTACATTGGTACATATAGTCTACTGATATCATCCCGACGAGTTGAGCGCAACAACCTCAATCCGCCGGGATGAACTATCTCTAGAGACTTTACTGATGAAGTAAGCTCTACAGGAGGGAACTATGGGGGAATTAAACACAGCCGAACTTCTAGTTAAATGTCTAGAGAATGAAGGGGTCGAGTATATTTTTGGGCTACCCGGGGAAGAAAACCTCGATGTTTTGGAAGCCCTAAAAAACTCCTCGATCAAATTTATCACCACCCGTCACGAACAGGGCGCCGCTTTTATGGCCGATGTCTATGGACGCTTAACGGGAAAAGCGGGGGTTTGTCTCTCCACCCTAGGACCGGGGGCGACTAACCTGATGACAGGGGTAGCCGATGCTAACCTCGATGGGGCGCCCTTGGTGGCCATCACCGGCCAGGTGGGAACCGATCGGATGCACATTGAATCCCATCAATATCTGGATTTGGTGGCCATGTTCGCCCCGGTGACGAAATGGAATAAACAGATCGTCCGGCCGGGTATCACCCCAGAAGTGGTACGGAGAGCCTTTAAAACCGCCCAAAGTGAGAAACCGGGGGCAGTTCATATCGATCTTCCCGAAAATATCGCCGCTATGGCTGCCGATGGTAGTCCTTTGCCCCTCGATAGTCAGGAAAAAGTTTACGCTTCCTATCGGACTTTGAATATGGCGGCGGCGGTGATTTCTAAAGCCAAAAATCCCTTGATTTTGGCGGGAAATGGGGCAATTCGCGCTAATGCTAGTGAGGCTTTAACGGAATTCGCCACGGCCTTGAATATCCCTGTGGCTAACACTTTTATGGGTAAGGGGGTGATTCCCTATACCCATCCTCTGGCTCTTTGGGCGGTAGGATTACAGCAACGGGATTTGATTAGTTGTGCCTTTGATCGCAGTGATTTAATTATCGCTGTTGGTTACGATTTAATCGAGTATTCCCCGAAAAAATGGAATCCAGACGGGAAATTACCGATTATTCACATCGGCATGACTCCGGCGGAAATTGACAGCAGTTATGCGCCGGTGGTGGAAGTGGTGGGTGATATCACCGATTCTCTCATCGATATCCTCAAACGGGCCGATCGCCAGAATAAACCAACTCCCGTCACCGCGGGATTAAAGACGGAAATTCGGGCCGATTACGAAACCTATGCCAATGATACGGGTTTTCCGATCAAGCCACAAAAATTGATCTACGATCTGCGTCAGGTGATGGGACCGGAAGATATCGCCATTTCTGACGTGGGCGCTCATAAAATGTGGATGGCCCGTCAGTATCACTCCGATTGTCCCAATACTTGCATTATTTCTAACGGTTTCGCCGCTATGGGTATTGCTATCCCTGGTGCGATCGCCGCTAAGTTAGTTTATCCCGATAAGCGCATTGTGGCGGTGACGGGAGACGGCGGTTTTATGATGAATTGTCAGGAATTGGAGACAGCTTTGCGGGTGGGAACTCCCTTCGTCACTCTCATCTTTAATGATGGCGGTTACGGTTTAATCGAATGGAAGCAGTTAAACTATTTTGGGACATCTTCTTTTATTAAGTTTGGTAATCCCGATTTTGTTAAATTTGCCGAAAGTATGGGATTAAAAGGCTATCGGGTGGAATCTGCCCAGGATTTGATCCCGATCCTAGAGGATGCTTTCCGGCAAGATGTCCCTACGGTGATCGATGTTCCCGTCGATTACGGTGAAAATCTGCGTCTTTCCCAAAAATCGGGCGATTTAAGCTGTCAGATTTGGGAATAGAAGTTGATAGCGTTGACAATCCCCAAAAAAAATCCCCTAACTAAATCTCAGTTAGGGGGAAGTAATTAGGTTGGCTTTGGTAACGTTAGAAAACCCAATCTAGAACAACCATTCTAGAACCGCCTCATCTTTAGTGTTGGTATTGCGAGAGGGGGTTTCCCGGGTAAATTTCATGTGGATAGAACGATTTTGTTCACCATCGGCGGCCACGGCCATAATCGGATAATCGATTAAACCATCTTGGAAGGACATCTGATAGCGGAAAGTGCCATCGGGATTGAGTTTAATCGGACGACCACCGATAGTTACGGTGGCATCGGGTTCGGTAGCACCATAGACGATTAATTCGGCATCGGCAACTAACCAGAATTTGCGCGGACGTTGTAGGGTTTCCGAAGCGCCCATACCGATACCGGAAGCAGTTATGCCGATACCGGAAGCGGTTAGTCCCGATACCGTGGGAACTGCCCACATACCAACTCCGGAGGGGAATACATAGGAACTGATCACTTCCGACATCGGTACGGAACCGGCGACGTGCTGCATGGAACCAAACAAGGAACCGGCCACCCGTAGGGCCTCCATATCGCCGACACTCTCGAAAATTTGGTCGTAGATGGGGCTAGTTGCCTTGCTTCCGGTGCTGCTGCCGTAGCGTTTGCTGGGGGGAACGAGTTCGTAAACAGTTTTACCCACCAGTTCTTCTTCCCAGTTAACGGTGACAAAAATATCTTCAATCCAGTCGGAAGGATAGACGGGAGGAATCCGCACTAAAGGAGAACGGGCCAAAACTAACCAACGACCATCGGCACAACGATAACCGATATCGATAACATAATCTCGATCGCTGACCGGAATCGGTAAATACCATTCCCGGGCCAATTCATCACAGAGATATTCTTGGACACTGTGGGCACCTTGGCTATTGAGATCGATATCGGTAACATCATAAAGACGCAGGGCTAACTGTTGTCCCCCTTGACGACGGAGATCTTCTTTTGATTCGTTGGGGATATCCCAGTAAGCATAGGCCCACTGAGGATCGCGAGGTAGGAGGGTGATGCGATTTTCACCGTAGCCACCGGGCAGATCTCCTAAACCATCATCCACTGAACCTAGGATATCTTCGATCGGGTGAGCTTGACCTAATTCAAATTTTGCTGCTTCCACTGGTTTTTCCTCTTTAATAATAGATTTAAAATTGCCGCTTACTCCCATAGCTTGGGTAATTGCCTCGATTAACTGCGTTTTCCGCATCCGACTGTAACGAGAGATGCTGTATTGACTGGCAACTCGTCGCAGTTGCCGCAAGGTCATCTCATCTAAGGGGGGGTATTCTGGATCCATGAGTTGACGCTCTCCGATTAGTTACGACGGCAAATGTTTTTGGGCATTTGCAAAAGCAGTTATCTGGGTAATCCTTCTAACTACTCATCGATTGCTGTGTGAACGAGAGATCCACTCGATGGGGATCAAGGGAATCGCTTGTTATAAATACCTATTAAACAGTAAGATTCCGATTTTGACCAAGTACATTGTCATGATTTCTTGACAAAACCGCCAAACCCTTGATCCCAAAGAGATTGTAATATCAGGAAGTTTTGATACGCTGTGCTGCCTTGAAACTGCATAAGGAAATTTTAGTACAAATGCTCGCCGCTCCCCACTGTTTACTTAACAGTCTCCACTGATTACTGATCACTGATTACTGATTACTGATCACTGATCACTGATTTGTACTCCGATCCCGATCGCCTGTAATCTGATATTGAGACTTTTAGTTAAGGAGACTGAACCGCTTGGCTACTCGTGTGATTATTGTTCGTCATGGACAAAGCAGTTATAACGCAGAGCAGAAAATACAAGGTCGCAGTGATGGCTCGGTTTTGACAAAAAAAGGGCATCTGGACGCGGAAAAAGTAGGAAATGCCCTCAGTCAAATCGATATCGCCGCTTTTTACTGTAGTCCTCTCCAAAGAGCCAAATCTACTGCTGAGGTGATTCAGTCTCGTTTAAATCACTCTCCCGTCATTCAACCCACTTCGCAGTTACTAGAAATCGATCTGCCTATCTGGGAAAATATGGTCAAAGAGGAGGTAAAAGCTCAATACCCCCAAGAATATCGAGATTGGCACCAAAAACCTCATGAATTTAAGATGATACTGCCCGATGGTCAAGAACATTATCCCGTTCTCTCCCTCTATCAACAAGCGCAGGATTTTTGGCGGGAAATTATTCCCCAACACCAGGGTCAAACTATCCTCATTGTTGCCCATAACGGCATTAATCGCTGTTTAATCCTCAGTGCCATCGGTATTCCGGTTTCCTTATACCATTCCCTGCAACAATCTAACTGTTGCGTTAATGTTCTCAATTTTACGCGTGATTTTGGTGATCCTGTCCAGGTGGAATCCCTCAATCAAACGGCACACCTAGGGATAGCTTTACCCCCACCACGTCCTCCTTTCCAAGGTTCTAGGCTGCTGCTGGTGCGTCACGGAGAAACCCAATGGAATCGGGATAAACGTTTTCAAGGTGTGCGCGATATTCCTCTCAATGATAATGGCAAAGCTCAAGCTGAGAAAGCCGCCGAATTTCTGCGAGAAACGGCGATCGATCACGCTGTCACCAGTCCTTTGTCCCGTCCCAAGGAAACTGCCCAAATTATCCTGCAATATCACCCCGATGTCACCTTAGATACCCAAGTAGATCTGACGGAAATCTGTCACGGACTTTGGGAAGGTAAATTAGAGGAGGAAATTGAAGCGAGTTTCCCCGGGATGTTAGAAGACTGGAAAAATGCCCCAGAAACCGTGCAAATGCCGGAAGGGGAGAATTTACAGGAAGTTTGGGATCGAGCGATCGCTTGTTGGCAGCAAATCGTTAAAACCTATAGTAATAGTGATAGTCCTAAGACAATTATGGTAGTAGCTCACGATGCCATTAATAAGGTGATTCTTTGTTATTTATTGGGTTTAAAACCCGCTAATTTCTGGAATATTAAACAGGGAAATGGCGCGGTTAGTGTTATCGATTATCCCAAAGGAGTTGACTCTCAACCGGTCTTGCAAGCAATTAATATTACCTCTCATCTAGGAGCGGGAATACTCGATCGCACGGCAGCTGGCGCTTTATAACAGTTATCAGTGATCAGTTATCAGTGGGTAAGTTATCAGTTATCAGATTTGAGTTTTAAGTGAGCAGTATGTGGTAAGTGTGCAGTATTAAATAGCAGTTTCTTGCCATCTTTTCACTGATTACTGATCAGTAATCAGTGATCACTGATTACTGATTATCAGCCGGTCAGCTGCCCTTGGCTTTCTTAATTAAGAACAGACTACCCCCAAGTATGGCGAAAGCAACAACCGCATTGGGTTCAGGAACTTTGGTGGCAAAGGAAGCATTGTCAATACTAAAACTATCGACATCTGTTGTATTATTGGCAAAGATAACAGAACTAAATTCTGCTGTCCCGATAATACCGAGAAACCCATTCTCTCCACCAATTGTAGGATTGATAGAAATAGTTTGGTCTCCTGTGCCATCGAAATTGCCAGTAAGAGTTAACTCATCAATGCGGGAAAAGTCAGCACCAAAAGCCAACACGGTAGCAGGAAACTGCCAGGTTATGGTATCAGAAGCACCCGGAAGTGTACCGGAAGCATTATCGTAAACACCAGAATTGACACTGTTGTTATTAAACGGAGGATTAGGCAGTATGGGAGGAGCGGAATTAGTGGAAACAATCCCTGAATCTAGGGTAATTGACTGTGCCGAAGAAATAGTATTGCTAAAGGTATCGGTGGTAATCTTGTACGAGGGGTTAGTGGCGAGTGCCGCTTCCCAGGCAGTCCGATTTGTATAAATGGTATAAGCACTAACAGAAGACACGCTACTTAACAGTAGAGTTACTGTCCCTGTGGCGAAAGCTAAAGAATTAAGGGCATTGAGCTTCACTAGGTTATTTCCTCTCATTAAAGGTGAATAAAAACCAGAGTATCAGAGCAGGTACGAAAAATCCTCTCATCTTTGTAAGGAATAATTACAAACCACTTTCCGCACTTCTTAACATTCAATTGATAATTTTTACTAATACATTGCTTACAACCCTTTGCCAGTAAAGATTGTAGCTACAAGGATCGATTTTCATCAAGGTGAAGAATTGTAATTTGTTTTCTCAGAAAAAATCAATTATTGAAAATGTTCTCAATAGTAGTTTCTACAATGAAGCTTTTTCGTCAAAACATCGTGGGGAATGTAAAAATATATAAAGGTATATGAAGATGTGCGGAATGTCGGATTTAATTCCACCCACCCACTTAACTAGAAGCTAATAATTTATTCTCAATCTGTCTAACTACCGTTAGCGCCGAATAGCTGACTCCGGCAGTACCTTCTCCCGGATGGGTGGAATCTCCTACTAACCAAAGATGGGGGATCGGAGTGCGCGTCGCTACGCCAAAAGGGCCAAAAGTGGACAGTCTTTGACCAATACCGCCGACAATGCCCTGATTTCGCCCCGTAAACCGCTCAAAAGTGCGAGGAGTAGCTGATTCGATGTGAACGATGTGATCAGGACTAAGATGGAAATAATTACCGAGACGCTCGATCGCCTCTTGGGTGTATGCTGCTTTTAATTGCTGATAATTATCTTCTCCTTTTCGCCACCAAAGACTGGTATCGGTGAAGGAAGAAGCAATAATCGTCGCTTTTCCCACTGGAGCGCGGCCATCCCCTTCTTTACTCACGGAAACAAACAAAGAGTTATTTTCGCCGATTATGCCATCGTCATCGTAGAGAAATTGCAAATGGGGAGGACAATCGGGGGGAATAGCAGCGCGATCGACTCCTAAGTAAACCACAAAAGCACCGGATGCGGGGGGAAGTTTTTCGATTCTCCGGTGATAAAGACTGGGAATGGCTTCGCGATCGATTAATTGTGGTAAATTTTGGATCGGGATATTAGCCACAATCTCATCGGCCATTTCTGGATATATTTGACCATTTTTTTGATTTCTGACGATAATTCCCGTGGCTTTTTTCTTTTCTGTCAGTATTTTTTCCACTGTGTGGCGCATTTGCAATTTACCGCCGTATTTTTCCAAAGCTGCTACTAGGCGATCGCTTAATACTTGCATACTACCCTGAAGGTGGGATAAACCTTGGGGAGACTGAGAAACTGCTAAAGCGGTGGCGGCATAAAGTAAAGCGGTTTCATCGGCAGTAACTTGGGAATAAAGCTTTAACTGGAGATCCAGAAAGGTTTTTAGGCGTTTATCCCTCTCTAAGCCGTATAATCGCAGAGCATCGCCCACAGTCATCAAAGTAAAGGGGAAGGTAATAGCAGTATCTACACGCAAAGCGGCGATTAATTGCCCTAAATCCCACCAGTTGCGCGGGGGTAAAACTGGATCGCGACTTTGAAAACGCCAACTTGCTTGAAAGAGCTTTTGTAATAATTGCCAAAAAGGTTCGCTGCCCGGAAATTGTTTTTGTCTTTCCTCTTGCCACTTTTGCCGATCGCGCCAGACATTAATCGCAGTGGTTTCCCCGGGCAGAAAAACGGCACAGGCGGGATCGCAGGGGACAGAATCGGGTAAATCTATCCCTAATTCGGCAAAAATGCGCTGATGAATGCCCCCTACTTCTAATCCTGCCACTTGAGTTGCCCCCACATCAAAAGTAAAACCCCGACGGGAAAAAGTCGAGGCACAACCCCCGGGGACAAGTGCCTGATCATATACTGTGACTTGATAACCTCGACGCGCCAATAATGCCGCCGCCGTTAGTCCGCCAATCCCTGCACCAATAACGGTAATTTGCGTCATTTTCTTAATAATTATTTATATTTATTTTTATCCTAACACTGCTGTCTTTTCACTGATTACTGATTACTGTTCACTGATAACTGATAAAATTTCCCATCTCCCATGCGGTCTTAACGGTTAAACTCACCCGCCGTCAGTAACTTGGGATAATCGTGCAAAGTTTAGCATACGGTCGGGTGCAGTGAATTGCTATATAGCGGTTTTCAGTCTAATAAGGTATAGTAAATCCCTTGATAGATAGGCGTTTCAGCGTTTCAATCGGGACTCACTTCTGTGAAAACCGCTATATGTTCCCTTAGGAATCCCTGTTGTGACTTATTGTCTATAGACTAAAAAGTAACATACTTTTATTATCCAAAGCATGAGTGTTAGATTACTTTTTGGTCAAAATGTCAAAAAAGTTCGTGAGCAGAAAGGCTGGTCGCAAGATCGCCTGTCTGAAGAGACAGGATTACACCGAACTTATATCAGTGGTATTGAACGAGGCGTTAGAAATCCAACAATTGAAATTGTTCAACAACTTGCTACTGCATTAGGTGTTGAGATTCAAGATTTGTTTATCGATTCTAATAAATAATTGGTATAGTAAGTGATTAATCTTTACAGGCAGCAACAATTCCAACTTTACAATTCAGCAAGAAACTATTTCATAGCAAGCCCAAATACCTTGATTGAGCTAGAAAGGTTTTTGACTAATCATATTGTGTCATTAGTTAAATCAAACCTTGCTGAAATTAAAAATGACTACAATGAAGCATCCTATCTTTATCCTTTCTGGGAAAACTATCCACCTGGAGATAGAGGTCGTCAGCCCATAATGGATCAGTACCCTTGGCTCGAAGTTGGTGAACATACAATAGGAGCTAAACTACCAAGGTTATTAGTCAATAGCTTTGATGTTAGGGATACTGGAATTCCGACAGGGGCCGATCAAAGATTTGTTATAAGTAGCAAAAATATACTGGAAGCTACCCAAGGATTTACTAATTCAGCATGGCTGTTTATAGATATTAAAAGTGTGGGACCAAGAGACGATCAAGATCATACTGTAATGAGCCATAATCAAGTATCGGGTGATGGAACTTGGGAAAATTCTCAAGCAGGAGTTAGAAACTCGATACTACAAGCAATTGGGGCGAGAGCATCACATGATTTTCAGGCAAGTATTCCACCTATTTATGTTCTGTCTGATGGAACTATTGCACCAGTTGTGATTATTGCTCTAAAGCCTGTATATCAAATGTTACAGGCCAACCATAGTAACATCAGAAATAATGGACAACCTTTGGAAAGAATTGATGTTGCCTGTATCCCTAACGGACTCTTACTAACCCAAAATCCCAATTACCTTAACACTTATAGAGGGATTTTATTTCCAGGGAAAGATGATAAATCAAAAGACCCGAGGAAATTACGAGTGCGAGTTAGTTTCTCACTATTAAAGAAAATTCACCCGTGGAGAGTAGAATCTATTCTAGTTCCCTACCCTTAAAAATTTAGTCTAAGTTGGCTCTCTTCTTTATTAATATTTTCTCTTGCTAGGCTTACATATTTGGCTTCTTTTTCTATGCCTATAAAGCTTCTTTTATTCTGAATACAAGCTATTGCAGTCGTGCCAGAACCCATAAATGGATCTAATACAGTATTTCCTTGAGCGCTATATAACCGCACAACCCTTGAGGCAAGTTCTAAAGGAAATTTTGCTTCGTGGTCATCGTTTGATCTTACACTTCTAATAAACCATACCGCTCTAGATCCCCAAGCTTTCCACTCATCTGGATTGATCTTTTTTCTGTCTATAATTTGCTGACCAGGTTTCCAAAAAATATAAAGATCTTCATACTCATCAACGGACTTAAGCGAGTTAGAAGTCCATTTGCAATTTGCCCATGCTGGATCTTTTACCCAAATTCTTCGATCATATAAGTAAAGGCCACATTCTTGTCCATAGCTTTGAAGAAATCCGCCAATAAGATGCATTCTTGTTTGAGACTCGTATTTTCCACCTCTAATGTTATTGCCGTTAAGTCTCCTATCAATTGTTTGCTCACTACAACCCAAGTAATCAGCCAATTGATAACGATTAAATTCGGGAAATTTTTCTTTTGCTTCCAGTACCATTTCTTTGGTAACTTTTGATTTCTGCATGCAAAGGTTCATCGCTTGAAATTTAGGAATTTTTTCATCTTTAAAACAACGAATATCTCCAGCATTGATTACGAGAAATCCACCAGGCTTCAAAACGGTAAAGTGATGATTGATTACTTGGCGAAGCATTGCCTGCCAAGATTGATATGTTTCTTCTTTCTCGTATTCTTTTCCTACAAAATATGGTGGTGACCAGAAGCTCAGATCTATTGACTCAGGCGCAATCTGCTTCATCAATATTTCTGCGCGTCCGTGATGAATAGTATTGATTTCAAGAAAATCCATTACTTCAATTGCCAACTGATGTTACTCATAGTGTACATCCTGTGGTCTATATAGTCAACATATTGAGAGTCAAATCCTGTTTTTTTGAAATCTGTATAACCGGTAAATTGGACTCTTAACAGTTTACCCGCGCCCCTAGGGTATCTAAAGCCAAAATTTTGGCACTGGAGTTAATCCCCACTTGCTGCCAAGCATTTGTCATCTCTGTGGCTGTTTTTTGGGCATTGTCGGGGTTAGTTAAAGCCAATAGGCTCGGACCTGCGCCACTAATTACCATCCCGTAAGCACCGGCATTAATGGCGGCTTTTTTCACCTTTTCGTAACCCGGGATCAAAGATTGGCGATAGGGTTGATGCAGTTTATCCTCTAGGGCAATTCTCAGCCAATCGCCGTTACCCGTCTCCAATCCCCGCAATAATAAACCCAAGCGGGAAATATTGAAAATCGCCTCCTGACGGCTAATTTTTTCCGGTAAAACCGCCCGAGCTTTTTCCGTAGCCAGTTCAAAATCGGGAATCCCTAGGACGGGAATGAGATTTTTTTGCCAAAATACTTGACAAATAGCCCAATTTGTGCTATCTCCTGCCGATAGCTGACAGTTGCCCCGCAAAGCCGGCACCACATTATCCGGATGGCCCTCCAATGCGATCGCTAATGCTTCGATTTCCCCCATAGATAAAGGATTTCCCGCGCATTGATTGGCAGCCAATAACCCACCGATAATAGCCGTGGCAGAACTACCTAAACCTCTAGCCAGGGGAACCCCTAAACCGATCTCGATGGCGATAGGGGGCGGATTCTGTCCTATTTTTTGATAAACTTGCAAAAAAGAAGTATAGATTAAATTATCAGCACCTTGGCTAACTTTAGCTGATTCAGTTCCCTTGACACTAATGCTGACAGGGTTAGCTGTCGTTGCCGGCAGCAGGGTAAAAGTAAACTGATTATATAGGGTTAAGGCCGCTCCGAGACAATCGAAGCCGGGCCCAATATTAGCAGTGGTAGCGGGAACTGTTACCGTAAAAGTTGACATGGTTAAGCTTTTGCCTGAAGATAGCGGCGATTTACCTCCTCCCAGTTAACCACATTCCACCACTGTTTTAAATACTCAGCCCGTTGATTACGATATTTTAAGTAATAGGCGTGTTCCCAGACATCATTGCCCATAATTGGCTGTAATCCCATCATTAGGGGGCTATCTTGGTTAGCAGTGCTGATAATTTCCAGTTGTCCTGACTTATTTAAAACCAACCATGTCCAACCACTACCAAAAAGTTTAGTACCTGCTTGGTTGAAAGCGTTTTTAAATTCCTCGAAACTGCCAAATTTAGCGATTATTGCCGCCCCTATTTCTCCTTTTGCTTCGCCACCACCATCGGGGGACATAATCTGCCAAAACATCCTATGATTAAGATCGCCGCCGCCATTATTGCGGATAGTGGTGCGAATATCGGCGGGTAAAGAGTCAAGATTTTTAATTAATTCTACTACTGTTTTTTTCTGCAATTCTGGATATTTTGCCACTGCCGTGTTGAGATTATTAACGTAGGCTGCATGGTGTTTATCGTGATGAAATTGCATCGTTTCCTTATCAATATAAGGTTCTAGGGCATCATAGCTATAGGGTAGGGCAATAAGACTATAGGGACCGGTAGCGGCAAAAGCGGCAGAGTTAAAACCGGCAAGAGTGGCTGTGCCAAGGGTAGCACCTAAAAGATAAAGAAATTGACGGCGATCAAGAGACATATTCTCAGAGCAGATGTTCCGATTATTAATTATCCTATCGATCGGGGCCTTGGCAGACAAAAGTTTTAATTTTTACCTGTCCGCTATAAGATGTCAAATTTTTTGAGTAATTGCCGGGGAATTTAAAAAAATTTGTTTACCTAAAATTAAGAGTTAAATTTGGAAGGTTTCTAGAGTGCGTTTTTCCTCAAGTGGGGAAGGAAAAAATCCCATCCCCACACTTGTCAATTTATCGTTTTTGTTTGAATTGAGAACCGATGCCCAAAAGTCCTAAACCTAATAATCCTAAAATTGCCGAAGGTTCGGGAACTGGTGTGACATTGATGTTATCAAACTGATGAAACGGGAATGCCTGAATCCATTGAACAGATACTAAATTAGTGAAGCTAGAATTAAAGGTAAAAGTTTCTAGGGTACTAAGAATTGCATCGGTAGTAAAAGCTTGGCTAACGGTACTAGAATCGGCTTTTGTTCCTGTAAAATTGACAGTCACACTATCATTACCATTGAGGCTAGTTAGTTGAATAGAATTTAAGTCAAATAAGCCTCCGCCATTTTGGGTTAATCTGGTGATTCCACCAACCGTACCATTTAATAAGGCGGTAGAACCAGGGTAACGAAATTCCTGAGTGCCAAAAAAGAAAAAAGGAAAAGGAGTAGACAGGTTATCTAGGGTAAAACCGGCTTCGGTATAGGTAAAACCGACATTATTAGGGACTGAGTTATTTTGTTCTAAGCTTTGAAAATCGATAATTACAGCTTGGGCGGCTTGGAAAGGGGTTAGGATGGCTAGAGTTGCCCCCGCTACCAATAAGTAATGCTTACCCCCCCCCCCACATTTTTGATTACTTTTGTTAATGTTTTGTCCATGAAAAACTCTTTCTTGGTAAGTTTCCTTCGATTATATAATTGTATTTTTCAAAAGACTGGTATTGCCTGCTACCAATAAGTAATGCTTACCCCCCCCGCACTTTTGATGATTTTTGTTAATGTTTTGCCCATGGAAACCTCTTCTATGGTATGGTTTCTTCGATTGTATAATTGTCTTTGCCTCTCTTGGATATTGGCTGAAAAATGTTCACAATGTCACATTATGGGCGCAAGCAGTTCGATAAACTCACTGACCAGGTTGCGCCCCTACATTGCACAATAACCTAAAATACTTTTTAAACCAGCCTTTATTTTATTACCATAAACGATAAAAACTTTTCAACAAATGCGGGGGGATTTTTAGATAATAACCAATAATTATTAATTGATTAACTAAGGTAGTTTTGCCAACTCCTAATTTTTGCCAACGTCTTGCCGAGGTAATCACCGCAGTAGAAACTATGGCTATCTTACCCGTTTTTTTCAATCTTTGTATTAATTCAAAATCTTCCATAATTGGCAACTCAGGAAAACCGCCCAAATCTGCCAATATTGAGGCTTTTAAAAATATTCCTTGATCTCCGTAGGGAAGAGAAAACCAGCGAGAACGCCAATTAACTAATTTTTCCACTAAACGCAGGGATTTTTCTTCTCCATCAATTTTTAATTCAAAAGCCCCCGCTACTATTCCAGATTGGGATAAAGTATTGATAATTTGTTCTTGAAATTCCTGGGGAAGTAAAGTATCTCCGTGCAGAAATAACAAAATATCTCCTTTGGCTATTTTGGCTCCTAAATTCATCTGAAAGGCACGACCTTTACTAGAAGAAATAATTACCTTCGCTCCCAATTGTTCGGCTATTTCTCTAGTTTTATCGGTACTTCCCCCATCGACAACAATAATTTCTACTCCTTCACCTATCTGTTTTAACGTTGCTGCAATTCTTAACTCCTCATTGAGAGTCGGAATGATAATACTAAGATAATTCATCAGGTTTTAAGGTAACTAAAGTCAGAGAATTTAGGGGGAACCATCGGGTAAATTTTCCTACAGATACCGAGGGATTGATTGGGATTGGTAATAACTGTTTTTCTGGTAAAAAAGTTAAACATCGCTGCCAGTTCTCCAGAGTGGCTAAAGCTGGAGTCAAAAGTCGATACCAAATTAGGTTACACTTCATCTTTATGGAAAGCGAAACTCTGTTCTAAGATAGGTGGGACAATGCCGAATATTAAAGGAGACGATGGTGCGCTCAAAACCATCTTCAGCAATAGTAAAATTATCGCAGTGGTCGGGCATTCTGAGAAATCGAGTCGCGCCAGCTATCAGGTAGCCAAATTCCTGCAAGCGGTGGGTTATCGAGTCTATCCTGTCAATCCGATGGTCAAGCAAATTGACGGTCAAAGCTGCTATCCTTCTCTAGAGGCTATCCCCGAACCTGTGGATATTGTTAACGTTTTTCGTCATCCTGATTATTTACCTGAAATTGTCGAGTCAGCTATTGCTATTCGGGCTGCTACTCTTTGGACACAATTGAAAATTTATCACCCAGTTGCCGAAAAAAAGGCGATCGAGGCGGGTTTAAATGTGATTATGGATGCTTGTATCCAGATAGAATATCAGCGTTTATTTGTCTAAAACAAAACCCCACCATGGGTGGGGTTTCGGGTTTAATTTAGGAAATCCTAGAAGGTAAAGGTTCCGCGGAGAGTGCCAATCCACTCGTTACCAGTGCCTTTGAACTGTTCAGGTGCAGAAATCCAGATGACACCGGGGGTGATAGAAATATTGTCGGTGACTTGGTACTTGTAGAACAATTCAACGTGGTAGGGAACGATGTTAGATACTTTTAGACCCATTTCCCGGAAGCTTAAGTGACCGATGTAGGGCTGCGCACCAGCAAACAGACCTAAGATATTTCCTTCTTTACCCAAGTCGGGGAAGGCAATACCAGCACCGTAGGTCCACACTTCCGCATCACCGAGACCGAGTAAACGCACGGTGGAGTAGGAACCGAAGGCACTCAAGCTGGCGAAACCAATATCCACTGCACCGGTTAAACCGTAGCTATTGGATACTTTGGCTCCGAAGTTGAAGAAACCGACTTCATCCTGTAGGGTGACGCTATCAGGATCGTTGCCGTTGACGTTGAGCAGGGTATTTAACTGAGTTTGGGAAAGGTTAGCGGCGGAAGTACCCGTTACACCGAAGGAACCACCGTTACCGAAGATGGCGGTATCGGCACCTTGGTAAGCGTTAACGTAGGTGAAGCCGACGTTGAGGAAGTTAAAGAGGTTAGCGTTAATCTGTGCTAAAGCGGCGTAATCTCCGTTAAAGAGACCATTACCCGGGTTAGGATTGGCCGCAGAACTAGAGCCACCACCACCGGCTAAGTAACCCAAGGATAGGGAGGTCGGACCGACAATGCTTTGGAGGAAGCCTAACTGTAGGCTAACACCGGCCCCAGAACCACCACCGATACGATATATGGGGTTTTCGGAAGCGAAGGTAGATAGCGCACCATTACCACCGTCGAAGTCTTCAAAGAAGGGATTAGTGGTGGGAACGAAGTCATTCCAAATACCGCCCCAAGCAGCAACATAGGTATTGAAGCGACCAAAATAACCTAAGTCAATCGGGGTATAGTAGGCCAACCAGTCGAGAACCACATTGCTACCGTTACCGGCCGCGGTCCAAGTTTGGAATAGGGAAGGGCTTTGCAGATTATCGAATCTGACGGAAGCGGGATCACCATTTTGTAGTGTGGTGGTCGATTTGTAATCAAATCCGAAGGGAGTGGCACTACCCGCCGCTAAACGAGTTTTCAGTACGTCCTGACCGGTGAAGCTCGTGTTTAACAGCAAACGAGCGCGGTATTGCATGGCGGCCTGGGAGGCGGGGCTACCGGCACCGACCGTATCGGTGACAGCGAAGATAACTTCCCCAGCTAATTTGGTGGTGGTGGAGAATTGGTTATTTTCGAGGAAAGACACCCGGCTTTCTAAGTTATCAACTCTAGCTCCCAAGGCCGCTAATTCGGCCTGGAACTCATCCATCAAGCGCTTGAGGGCATCTAAGTCTTCCTTGAGGACGTTCACACCATCTTGAATTAAACGTTCCATGACGTTTAAGCAAGCGTTTAAACCAGCCGCAAATTCCCAACGGGTTAAAGCTCGGTCGCCGCGGAAGGTGCGATCGGGATAACCAACAATACAACCATAGCGTTCAACTAAACTTCTTAAAGCCTCGAAAGCCCAAGCGGTGGGGGAAACATCCCGCAGTTGGTTAACGCTGGTGACTTGATCGATGGTGTTGCCCTGTACGGGTGCAACTTGACCTTCGTTACCGTAGCGCTCGATCTGATTGAGTAATTCGCCAGTTCCTGCACTGTTGTCCTGAACTTGGGCGATTTCTAGATTGTTAAATTCGGTAGAAACACTGGTAGATTTGACGGGGTCGAAGCTACTAGCATTAGCGGAAGCTACCAGGGTAGCCCCTAAAATCGCTGGGCTAACCAGCAATGATTTCCAGAACATTTTTAACATGATGGTTTTTTCCTCACACCTTATAGGTTGACTACACAGTTTGATGCCGCATATAGCCTTGCTATTCTTCTGCCATTATACACAACTTAATTACTTAGGGAAAGATGCGATCTCATTTTTTTGCCTTGACCAGTTGACAAAGTGGCCACTCTGTCGCTCCTAACGGCACTTAAACAAAAACTAAAGTAGGTTAAAATCCTTACAGAGAGAAGACTTAAGCTCAAATAACAGCCTCATTTAGACGAGTCGGGCAAGGTTCTGTAATTTTGATAACGACGACTGAACTGAGTTGTCGTCAGGTTAATTGATGATTTCTGTAGTGGCACTCTTAATATGGAGTGATGTCTAATGGGCAAAACTTAACGCCGATAAAAACAGAGACAAAACCATGAAACAAAAAAAGATAGCCAATACACTGCGTAAAGCCTTGCTAGAAGATGGCAAGATGGAACGCGCTCTCTATGAATACGAATTAGAAGAACACATAGACTACTGGTACGAAGGTCTCAAGTCCGACCGTGATCAGTTTGTCTTTGCCGTCACGGAAAACTCCGGTGATGTGGCAATGGTATTGATTACGCCAGGTAAAACTATCTATGTCAATGAGGAGGCTAGAGAGAAACTAGCTAAATTCTGGATAAAAGCTTATGAGAATAATATAAATCAACTCATTCCCATGATGGCAGAGAATTTGGCCAATGATATTATCTCGGTGACAGGCGTTAAAATGGTGTCCCCAAACCAGAAGCGGCGCTGGGTTAGTTTGCGCCCGTAGAGTTAAAGTCAAGAAAGGCTCCCTGAGGACAAAAGTTGACGGGAAACCCCCAAAAACTATCCGCCCTTACCAATTGCTCGGTAAGGGCGGTGTAGCGGGTCATCGGAATCGACACCAGACTGCCGGAAGGAACTCCAGCTAGTCTAAATCTTGTTTAGACGTGGGGTCTAGAGAACAGCCCCGGCGCACAGCCGGCTGTTGTCGATTAGGAGACCCATGCTTTTACTACTTTCTACCATCGACATCACCTCCTGTATCCCTTAACGGATTGATTATCAAATTTATCTGCAATTAGCTTAACGCAGCTGTGCGGAAAAAATCAAGGCCGGCAGCTAAAAATTTTTTCGGCAGGCTTAGTTGGCCCCCAAAATGTAGGTGGAGATAGGAAGCGTGCAGATTCTTACCTTGCCACCCTTCGGCATTGATAGCACTTTTGGGGAATGCTTGCAGTTGATAAATCGGTGCGTCGCTCACCCCGCTTAATTGGGAGCGATGGAATTCATGGCCGCGCACTGGTTGACCTGCTTTGAGCAGGATCGTCTCCTGTTTGGCGATGGCTTGCCGATAACCTAGGGTTAATTTCGGGGACATTATAGCAGATTGGGGGATTATTTGCAACATAGAATGGTTTTTTTGCTCAAAATCAACTATTTTGTCACATAAATACATTAATCCCCCACATTCGGCGTAGGTGGGCATTCCAGAGGCGATCGCTTTTCTCACCTGAGTTAAGATAGGGGTGTTAGCCGCTAATTCCGGGGCAAAGATTTCGGGAAAACCGCCACCAAAGTACAACCCTTGCAGGTTTTCGGGCAAATTTGCCCCTTGCAAGGGACTCCAAAAGATTAATTCCGCGCCTAAATTGGCTAAAATATCGAGATTATCGGGATAATAAAAGTTAAAAGCCTTATCTCTGGCAATACCGATACGGATAGGGGGAAAAAGCTTATTTGCTCCTGGGGGATTTTTCGGGTTCTCTTGGGGAGAAATAGTGAGTAAAGGCAAGAGAATGTCCCAATTAAAGCAGTTTTGGGCAATAGAAGCCAGTTGATCTTGCAGTTGCCTGATTTCTCCTAGTTCATCCCTGGGAACTAATCCTAGATGGCGATCGGGAATTGTCAGGGAATCTTGACGACGCAAAACCCCGACAATCGGCATATTGATGGATTCTAGGGCGGTTTGCAGTAATTGCAGGTGGCGATCGCTGCCAACCCGATTGAGGATAACTCCGGCTAGATGAAGATTTTTGTCTAAAGATTGATAACCGCGGACAATAGCGGCGACAGAGGTAGATAAACGACTACAATCGATAACTAACAGCAGAGGAAGCCCTAAAATACGGGCAATATGGGCGGTACTGGCATAGTCGGGAAATTGAGTATCGCTTAATTGAATACCATCAAATAGCCCCATTACCCCTTCAATCAGAGCATAATCGACATTTTGACAATGTTGGGCAAAACAGGTTTTTACATAGTCTTCAGAAGTTAAAACCGGATCGAGATTGCGACAGGGGCGACCGGTAAAATGACTATGGAACATGGGATCGATATAATCGGGCCCGACTTTAAAAGATTGCACTCGATCGCCACGACTGATTAAATAGGCCAAGATTGCCAGAGTAATCGTAGTTTTACCGACTCCGCTTCTTTCTCCTGCGATGATCATTATTAGTTGTTTTTTTTCGAGATCGAGCTAGACTTAATTAACCTGTTACACAATCAATTCTAGAGCTTGCCAACGGCTAATAGAGTCAATTTTGGCCGCTAATTTGCCCTGTGTCAATCGACTTTTTTTTATTAGCGGCGAAATCGATTTGACCACGTTTAGGATCATTGTCATCATCTCTAGACAACCAGCTATTGTTCTGACTTTCCCAAAAACCAGAGACTTCCTCCCCCACCATTAAGATAGGCTAAGACGCATTTTAACCGCCTATCCTTAAGATTGGCTAAATCTCCTCAAATCCCTTTACTGTTGCAAGAGTGCCTCATCTCAACAAGCAATTTAAATTCGCGGGCAGCTTAAGTAGGGAGGCACAATTATTTGTAGGATGGGTTAGCGGTAGCGTAACCCATGCGGTCGTTGGGTTTCATACTTCAACCCAACCTACGTTCATCTTATATTTAATTCCACCCACCCACTTAACTGCTAGATTAGCTGACCAATTTTGTTTAGCTGTTAATTTTTGTAAAAAAACATCGTCTGTATCCTATTGTACAGCTAGACTAAAAATATCTAGAAAAAGCAGTTAGATCGGCAAGAGGGAGAAGGTAAAAACCCTGACTGGGAGATGACGGGTAAATAGGCAAATAATCCTGAATTACCGCTCTAAGATTGGCTTTACCGACAGCAAAAGACCAGATTAATCAGGCAAATATCGTCAGATCAACTAATCAATATAGCTTCTTAGGTGTCTGGGAGTGAAAAAAGACCGAGAACGGAGTTTTTCTAGTTTCTATAACTGCCCTAATCAGAGACCTAGAACTTAACTCTAAACCGACAACTAAATTATCAGGAGAATTGGGATTATGCCGACTCTACACACGCTGACCAATGATAGTATCTCTTGTCCCTTGCCCGATCGCGTGGAGAACGTCAATTTCTACTACGAATTAGAAAATCAATTTCATCCCACCTACGGCCTCGAAAACCTAGGCATGAAAAATCTCGGTCGCGTTTATCGCAATCTTTCCGTACCGCAATTAGTCGAACAGGCGATCGAACGTCATGAGGGCGTTTTAGCCGATAATGGGGCTTTAGTGGTGGAAACGGGTAAATATACCGGTCGTTCCCCCAAAGATAAATTCATTGTCAAAGAAGCCAATAGCGAAAAGGAAATCGACTGGAATCAGCATAATGCCCCGATTAGCGAGGAAAAATTCCAGCAGTTATACCGAAAAGTCCTCGCCTATGTGCAGGGAAAAGACCTATATATCTTCGATGGTTACGTCGGATCCGATCCTAATTGTCGCTTTGGCGTGCGCGTCGTCACCGAAATCGCCTATCATAATCTCTTTGCTCATCAGTTATTCCTCCGGCCTAGTGCGATCGAACTAGCTGCCCATGAAACTGATTTTACCGTGATTGCCCTGCCGGGGTTACAGGGAGATCCCGAGGATGACGGACTGAACAGCGAAGCCTTTATCGTCCTCAACCTGGCCAAAAAAATCGTTCTCATCGGTGGCACTCGCTACGCTGGCGAAATCAAAAAATCCGTCTTCTCGATGATGAATTACCTGATGACCAAACAAGGGGTTTTACCGATGCACGGTGCCGCTAACATCGATAAACACGGTCATACAGCCCTCTTTTTCGGTCTCTCCGGTACGGGGAAAACCACCCTTTCCGCCGATCCTAAACGCAGCCTCATCGGTGATGATGAACACGGTTGGTCAGAAGACGGCATTTTTAACTTTGAAGGCGGTTGTTATGCTAAAACCATCCGTTTAAGTGCCGAATACGAACCCCAAATCTGGGCGGCGATTCAATTTGGCACTATTCTCGAAAACGTGATCCTGTCCCCCGATAATCGCCTTCCCGACTACGATGATGGACGTTTGACCGAAAACACCCGCGCCGCCTATCCCCTGCGTTATATCCCTAATTGTGCCGTATCCGGCATGGGAACCCACCCGAAAACGATTATCTTCTTAACTGCCGATGCTTTTGGGGTACTGCCACCGATTGCCAAATTAACCACAGACCAGGCGATGTATCATTTCCTCTCTGGTTATACTAGCAAATTAGCGGGAACGGAACGGGGAATCACCGCCCCACAGGTGACTTTTTCCAGTTGTTTCGGTCAATGTTTCTTCCCTCTCTCACCCCTCGTTTATGCCCAAATGTTGGGGGAACGTTTAGAACAACACCCCGAAACCTCCGTTTATCTGATTAATACTGGTTGGTCCGGTGGTCCCTACGGAGTCGGCGATCGCATTTCGATCAAACACACCCGGGCTATGGTTTCCGCCGCTTTAAATGGCGATTTAGAGGAGGTCGTTTGCCATCCTCATCCCATCTTTCAAGTTCTCGTCCCCGAAATTGTCCCCGGAGTTCCCAAAAAAATCCTCGACCCGCGACAAGCATGGCAAGATGGCGAATCCTACGACCTACAAGCGCGAGAATTGGCCCATCGTTTCGTGGAAAATTTCCGTCAATTTACCACTGCCTCCCAAGAAATAATTGCAGCCGGTCCAATTTGGGAATAGTAACATCAAGGAATCGGTTATCAACTATCAGTTAAAGTGAGATTTTCTCGCAGTTTGATTGCCGTCGGGTGTATTAGGGCAGCCTAATACACCAGCAATACTGCTATCTAGGGTTTGCGGCAAAAAGTTTTTCCTGGGGGCAGGTTGTGGCCCCCCGACATCGGGGGGGTCGGGGGGGCAGGGGGGGGTGTAGGGTTTTACCCATTTTCAGGACGTTCGGCGAGCTCAGTCGAGTGGACGGTGAGGCTTCGACGGTGAGATCAGCCGAACCGCTTGTCGAACCGCCGGCGTCAATTAGCTAATTTTCAGGGAAAAAGTGCCTAAATCTTCCCCCCGATCCCTCCAATGGCTGGCACTTTTTGATTTCAAAAAAGCCTAAAAGTCTTATCCAACAAGGTTTTTAGATTCATTCAGCAACCCCTAATTACTTTGAGTAATTGCCTTGTGGTACAATTTCTGAATTCCCGTCACTAATTTATCTAAAATAGATCGATGGCTATCGTGAGTCGGATCAAGACTCTGCACTTTGGTTAATAATTTCGCTTCCTGTATATCCACGTCGTCATCGCTATAGATTAAAGTGCTAATCGATGTTATTAGATCTTGATAGGTTTCTGGACTAGGATTATCGCCTAAATAGGACTCTAACCATCGATAACATTCACCGGTTTTAACTGGTTTTAGTTCCGATAATAGTGGTTTAATCTCCGGATCATCATCAAGTTTTTCCCTCACAGCTACCTGTCGTAAATAATTTCTTTCTGATGGTTGAATGACACCATCAATCCAAGCAACACCGATGAGAATTTTCAGTAATTGTTTATTTTTCATCCCACACTTCCTTGACTAACTTAGCCATAAAAAAACCGTCTTGATTATGTCGATGGGGTAACACTTCGATCGCTCCCGTTTCTGTATAGTATTCTGAGAAGCATGAATTAGAGTCAGGAGGAACCATTTTCCAATCGGGATGAGCGGCTAAAAACTGCTCGATCACTCTTTCATTTTCTAACGGATTTAAGGTACAGGTGGCATAAACTAAGATTCCCTTCGGTTTTACCCAAGTAGCAGCCGAGGCTAAAAGTTCCCCCTGTCGTTTGGCTAGTACAGGTAAATTTTCTGGTGTTTGTCGCCAACGTATATCAGGACGCTTGTGCAGGGTTCCCAATCCTGAACAGGGAGCATCGATTAGTACACGATCAGCGATGCCGCACCACTGGGGACGATCGCGACTATCCCCTAGATGTATTTCGATCGCTTTTAAGTCTAATCTTTTAATATTGGCTTCTAACTGTCGTAAACGGGATGGTGTTTGATCACAGGCTAATATTCTACCCCGATCGCCCATTAATTCGGCAATATGAGTGGTTTTTCCCCCCGGTGCCGCACAAGCGTCGATAATTGTCTCTCCGGGCTGGGGATCGAGGAGATAAGTGACTAATTGGGCGCTAATATCCTGTAGGGTGTAATTTCCGGCTCGAAATCCCTCTAAACGCTCAATATTGCCTAAACCAGAGGTTAAACGGCAAGCTAGAGGTAACTTAAGATGATTAAAAGTTATATTGGCTGATTCTAACTCATTTTCTAGGGCTTCTCGGCTAGTTTTCAGGGGATTAATCCGAATATCGAGGTCAGGAGAGCGATTAAACCATTGACACAGTTGTTCCGTTTCCGTAACACCAAAGCGATCTAACCACAATTGCACCAACCAATCGGGGAAACTGTGGAGAATGCCCAATCTAGAAGCGGTATTTTCCGGCAAAATTAAAGGATCATCGCCATTAGCAGTTAAACGGAGATATTGCCGCAGCATTCCGTTAACCACCGCCGCTAATTTGCCTAAATGACTGATTTTAGTTAATTCTACCGCCGTATTCACCGCCGCCGATGGGGGAATCTGGGATAGATAACGCAGTTGATAAAGACCAATATGGAGAATTCGCCGTAAATCCGGGGGTTGCTCGGCTGCGGTTTTTTTCCCCAGGCGATCGAGCAGCGCATCCAAAGTTCTTTGTCGGCGCATTATACCATAAACAATCTCCGTTGTCAAGGCTTTGTCAAGACAATTTAAGGAACTAGCGGACAAATGGCGATCAAGAGCGCGATCGGGATAGGCGGAAGAGCGATCGATATCCCGTAAAATCAGCAAAGCCAGCTGACGAGCATTATTCATGCAGTTTATAGACGATTGCGGAGGAATTGGCGTAAAATAGTCAGTGCCGGAATCGGGATTTCGTGACCCATATTTAACTCGTGATATTCGACGTTAACCCCTAAACCAAGCAGTAAATCTCTGGCTTGACGAGCAGCAGCGATAGGAACGACGGGATCCTGCTTACCATGAACAATTAAGACATTTTGTGGGCCTTGGGGATGGGGTTCACCGTGCAGATAACCACTCAAGGAACCCAATCCCGCCAAGGGTAAAGATAAACCCACATCCAGCGTCATCGCTCCCCCTTGGGAAAAACCGGTCAAAAAAGTCCGCTCTAGGGGAATGCCGGTGGTTGCTTCCAGGGAAATAATCCAATCGTGCAACTGTTGACGACTAGCGACTAAACCTTGATAATCGGAGGTTTCTAACGCATACCAGGCGCGTCCCCCCGGCACTTGCGGATGATCGAAGGGAGCATTAGGAAACAAAAATTGACAATCAGCCAGATCCAGCATCGATGCAAGGGGGGCCAGATCCGTGGCATCCGCACCCCAACCGTGCAGCATGATCACTAGATAGCGAGCGGGATTTTCCGGGGAAGGGGGAATGACAATCGGGTTAAAAGACAGAGTTTTTTCCTCGCAATTCTTTTTTCTCTCTATTCTATAGCGATTTCCCCGGAGTGAGATGGCTGTTGGGGAGTCTTTTCAGTAACCAGTAATCAGTGAAAAGAAAACTCCGATTACTACCCCCTTCCTCTCTCGGAGAAGGTTTGGGGGTGAGGACATTGTGGGCGCACGCAGTGCGCCCCTACCATTGGCGCAATGATATTATTGTAGGGGCGAATTGCATTCGCCCTCTTGGAATAACTTCTGCTTCTCGGAGAAGGTTTGGGGGTGAGGACATTGTGGGCGCACGCAGTGCGCCCCTACCATTGGCGCAATGATATTATTGTAGGGGCGAATCACCGTCAAGCTAAAACTAGACAGAATGATCTGGCTATTATTACCCAAACCAGCCTTGAGCCAGTGAAAATTGGGGCTAATTGGCAGTTTTTCGGCAAAAAAGTTATCTACACCTGTTAATAGGCAATTTATCCCTCGAATGAGCTACAATTATCGGTTAAACGTGGTTAATAGCGAGCAGATGCGTCGCATCGAAGGGGCGATTTTTGCCTCCGGTATGCCTGTGGCCGCTTTGATGGAAAAGGCAGCCCTGTTAACGGCACAACAGCTTAAAAAGTCCTATTCTTTGGCTAATTTCCCCAAAATTGGCGTTATCGTCGGTCCTGGTCACAATGGCGGCGATGCTCTCGTGATTGCTAGAGAATTACATCTTGCTGGTTATCAAGTATCTCTTTTTTGTCCGATCGCCAAACTCAAGGATTTAACAGCACAACAGGCTAATTATGTCAAGCATTTAGGCTTAATTTTTCAGAAAACTTTAGAATCTTTGGAGGATTGTCAGTTAATTATCGATGGTCTTTTCGGTTTTGGTTTAGAAAGGACTTTATCGGCAGATATTGCCGAATTAGTCGATAAAATTAATAGTTGGCAAAAACCGGTAATTAGTATCGATATTGCTTCGGGAATTCACACCGACACCGGAGAGGTTTTAGGCACGGCAATTAAAGCCACTCATACCTTTTGTTTGGGACTCTGGAAGCGCGCTTTTTTCCAGGATTTGGCCCTACCCTATCTGGGTAAAGTGGAGTTAATTGATATCGGAATTAGTCCCCTTGACCTAGAAACAATTTTACAAGATTCACCGCCAATTATGAGGGTTAATCCCGATCTAATTCGCCCTTATTTACCCTTACCCCGTCCTCTCCTTACCCATAAATATCAGCAGGGACATTTATTAATTATCTGTGGTTCTCGTCGTTATGCGGGGGGGGCAATTCTCGCCGGATTAGGAGCGCGAGGTAGTGGTGTGGGAATGCTTTCGATTGCCGTTCCTGCTGCCCTTAAATCTTTATTAATTAGTCATTTACCAGAAGCATTAATTATCGATTGTCCCGAAACTGCCACGGGAGCTATTGCCGAACTTCCCCTAGAATTAAATAATTATCATGTCCTCGCCTGTGGTCCTGGATTAACCACAGAAAATCCTGCTATTATCGAACAGGTTTTAGACAGTGATAAGCCGATTATACTCGATGCCGATGCTTTAAATATTTTGGCTCAATTGGGTATAAAAAAATTATCATCTCGCCAGAATAAGACAATTTTAACGCCTCATTGGGGAGAATTTAAACGCTTATTTCCTAACTTATCAGATTCTCAAGATAGGATTAATATCACTCAAAAAGCATCTCAACAAAGTGGTGCAATTGTCTTATTAAAAGGAGCCAGAACTATAATCGCCTCCCCGGGCGGTAAAATCTATATAATCCCCGAAAGTAGCTCCGCTCTAGCGCGAGGTGGTAGTGGCGATGTCTTAACGGGATTAATCGGCGGATTCTTAACCCAAATGCCGGATAATCCCCCAGAAACAACCGCATTAGCGGCTTATTTACACGCTCAAGCTGGCATTTTAGCAGCTAAAGAAAGGACAGAATTAGGAGTAGATGGAGTAACTTTAGCTAATTATTTATTTGCCGCCCTTAAAGATTTAAATTAAACTCCGAGGGGAAACACACGCAACCCAAAAACCGAGTAAAATCGATAAAGGATTAAGTAGGTAGGTGTTAAAAATTGTCAGATTTACCCCCTTATCAAGGGTAGGGTTAATTCATGAATTAACCCTACCATGAATCAGTCCTAAGATTAAGGGAGTATCAGAATTGATAATTATTACTGTATCTAACATTAAAATATCTTTCATAATACCCACCAAACCTAAGAGAGCCAAAATATTATTAATAGCATAAATGTACTGTATTTAAACTGCCTATTGAAATTTTAGTACAAATGCTCGGACTGCCTCAACCTAGCTCCGGCGCTCCCTTCTCCGCTGCAGTCTTAAAGATTAATTCAGATAGTCGGCATTTGATAAAACATAAGGAATGTTAACCAAAACCACTTATCGTTAGGAATTTTGATAAGTTGGAGATTGAACAAAGATAGAAAGTCTCTAGCGCTGACAACTATGGCTGTAATTGTCCAAAAATACGGTGGTACATCGGTAGGTTCCGTGGAACGCATTCAATCGGTCGCTCAACGGGTCAAAAATACGGTAATAGCAGGAAACACCGTGGTGGTGGTCGTTTCTGCCATGGGTAAAACCACCGATGGATTGGTCAATTTAGCCAAACAAATCGCCGCCGAACCCTCGCGCCGGGAGATGGATATGTTATTATCCACGGGGGAACAGGTGACAATCGCCTTGATGAGTATGGCCCTAGAGGAAATCGGACAACCGGCCATCTCCCTAACCGGCGCTCAAGTGGGAATTGTCACGGAATCCGAACATAGTCGGGCCCGTATTTTAGAAATTAAAACCGATCGCCTCTCCCGACATCTATCGGAGGGTAAAGTAGTTGTGGTCGCCGGTTTTCAAGGTGTTAGCGATAGTGATCAACTAGAGATTACCACCCTAGGGCGCGGTGGGTCCGATACCTCGGCCGTGGCCCTAGCGGCCGCCTTAAAAGCCGATTTTTGCGAAATTTACACCGATGTACCCGGTATTCTCACCACTGACCCCCGTTTAGTCCCCGAAGCGCGTCTTTTAGACCAAATCACCTGCGATGAGATGCTCGAATTAGCCAGTTTAGGGGCGAAAGTTCTCCACCCGCGAGCGGTGGAAATCGCTAAAAACTTCGGGGTTCCCTTGGTTGTCCGCTCCAGTTGGACGGATGAGCCGGGTACTTGGGTGACATCCCCGGCACCGAAACCGCGCACCCTGCAAGGATTGGAATTGACAAAAGCAGTGGATGCGGTGGAATTTGAGGGCAATCAGGCGAAAATCGCCCTTTTACGGGTTCCGGATCGTCCCGGTATCGCTGCCCGTTTATTCGGGGAAATTGCCCATCAACAGGTGGACGTGGATTTAATTATTCAATCGATTCACGAGGGGGACAGCAACGATATCGCCTTTACGGTGATGGGAAATGCCTTAAAAAAAGCCCAATCCGTGGCCGAAGCGATCGCGCCGGTTTTACGTTCCCATCCCACTAATACAGAGGAAGCGGAAGTGATCATCGAATCCGGGGCCGCTAAAATCGCCATTACCGGCGCTGGTATGATCGGCCGGCCGGGAATTGCTGCCCAAATATTTAGCACTTTGGCCGCAGCGGCAATTAATATCGAAATGATCTCCACTTCTGAAGTAAAAGTCAGTTGTGTCATCGATGAAGCGGACGGAGAAAAAGCAATTAAAGTCCTTTGTGATGCTTTTCAAGTGGAGTATTCTGCTAAAGTTGCTCATTGCGAAATCCCTAAAAATTTAGTCCCAGTCAGGGGAGTGGCCCTAGATAATAATCAGGCCCAAATGGCCATTCGTAACGTCCCCGATCGCCCGGGGATGGCGGCGAGAATTTTCTCGGTTTTAGCGGCAAAAAATGTCAGTGTCGATATGATTATTCAATCCCAACGCTGCCGCATTGTCGATGGTATTCCCCGACGGGATATCGCTTTTACTTTACCCCAAGCTGATGCTAATTCCGCCCAAAAAATCCTTTTAGAACTATCGGAAAGTTTGGGTTTACAGGAAGTGGTGGTTAATAATGATGTGGCCAAAGTGAGCATTGTTGGTTCAGGAATGGAAGGACAACCGGGGGTAGCAGCACGCTTTTTTGAAGCTTTAGCAAAGGAGAAAATTAATATTTTGATGATTGCTACTTCTGATATAAAAATCAGTTGTGTGGTGAATCAGGAAGATGGAGTCAGGGCCCTACAAGTGGTTCATGCCGCTTTTGGATTGGCCGGACAGGGTAAAATTGAAGTACCCGCCTAAATGAAATTACAAGTTCTATGATGGGGGTAAGAGTTGTTTAATTGTTGGCAACTTATACCCCCAAAAACCCGATAATAAAGTTAACCCTCATAGTAAGGCACGAAGTTTTCATTTTGGGTAGTCACTGAGCCAGTATTCAGGAAACGATATCGAATTTGGTTGTACTTCATTCTTATGAGAAACTCTATCAAACCGTTGATAAAATTGTTAATTTTTATTAATGAGATGTTAGTATTGACAAGCAAACTGTTACGATCCAACTAGAGTTGTATGTTCGAGAACAGGTTAAACAAAATTCTCATACAGAGTTTCTCGCGAAGGTTGAAGTATATACCAAACGTTGCCATTAAGTGATTTCATCCGCAAGAACGTACCTTATCTATTCGGAGAAACGCTATAACTTTAACTTAAATTGATGGTGATGGTGAATTATGTTTGAACTTACTTTTTTAATAAAATTTATAGCTATTCTACTAGCATTTTTTTCAGCATTTTTTGCAGCAATAGGTAATGATACATGGGAAAATGGAAAGTTGACACTCAAAGGGTATGTTTTAGTAATTTTCGCTCTTGCTGCAGCATTGACTCAATTTTGTATACAATGGCAAGAAACAAAGGATTTAGCTAATCGTCAGAAGCTATACAAGACCGCTTATACTGGGTGGGTATCTATTGGTTTATATGATAAAAATCAAGAAAAATGGATGGACGGGGAGGACAAATTGTGGAAAAATCGAAATAAATATTTAATCGGTGTAAAAAAGCCTTCTGATTTATATAAAAAAGATGAATATTTTATGACTGATACAATGATTTATGGGCGTTCTTTGAAAATAGATGAAACTTCAAAGAATATTGATAACTGTAATGATTTTGAGAAATGGATGAACTCAGAAAATAATAAAGAGACTGTTTTTTTGAAAGGACAAGTCGTGAAAATTGACAAGGATAAATATGAACCAAACCCCTTTATAGAACTAGATTGTGGAAATGGTCAGGTTAGAGTTTTCGTCAAACTAACTGATGGGAGACTTTAGTTAAGCACATTAGTTTTAGTCATAATGTAAAAAAAGCCTCCTATATCTGAGACTAATTACATCTCAAATTAACTTTACCGGATGAGGGAGAATTAGACGTAAAAATTCGTTATTGTTGGCAAAATTGGTTAGCGGGAAATGTCCTAATTATCTTTGATGATGTGCGGGAT
>NZ_JACJQV010000176.1 GCF_014696875.1 Microcystis wesenbergii FACHB-1317
TTCTAATGCCCATTCATTAAACATTTTTAACAAACTCTGCCATTCAACTCCCATCATTACCCTTCTAATTGTTGAAGAGGATGGGACTCTTTCTGGAATTATGTTAAATTCTTGACTGAGCCTGTGCCGATTATTTTTAGCAAACTCTCCTAGCTCTCTATAACCTGAGTATCCTAGCATTGTTCCCAGTGTTATTACTACTAATACTATCCATAAAGGGTGTCTTTTTCCTTGATCTTTCCGAAAGTCCTTGACTTGTTTCAGTTTTTCTATTAAGCTCAACATATATTTGAAAAGTTGCCGGTCACTTATCATTTTACCTGATATTGATCGCTTTTACTTTTGATATTCTGATGGGAGAATGAAACAGCCCTAGGGGGGTGGGGGGTTGGGGAGAATAAATAATCAGTTTTTAATAACTGGATTTAGTATTAGCAGTGGCTATCTTTTGCCGGTGGCTATCAAGTAAAAATCGGCAAACCTGAAAATCTCTCAAGCTTTCTCTTAATTAATGTTAGACTGGGGAGTAATCCACGGCTCATCACCAAAGTACAAACTATGACTACTGCTACTGATATAGGCACATTAGTCACCCGTTCCCCAGATATTGGTAAGGATCGTCCAGTCATTACAGGGACAGGAACCTCTGTTCGTCGAGTAGTTGTTTTATATAAGCAAGGTGCAAGTGCAGAGGAAATCGCTCGCCGTATGAGCCATCTAAGCCTTGCCCAAGTTTATGCTGCTTTGGCTTATTATCATGCTAATCGCGATGAGATTGAAGCAGATTTGGCTGAGGAAGACGCTGAATACTGGAAGCTGGCATTATTACACGGCAAAAAGGCTTAACCAATTTTTAGATGGACAAGATACTTTTGTACATTGACGAAGACTCTATGGATGAGGACTTCGTACAAGCCTTAAGATCGCGCAGTGTGGATGTGTTGACAGTTGCAGATGTGGGAATGCTCTATCGATCGGATGAGGAACAAATGGATTGGGCAAGACAAAACGGTCGGGTTATTTTTAGTTTCAATACAAGAGACTTTTATCGATTGCATACTACTCTAATTGAGCAGGGCTTATCTCATCCTGGAATTATTTTAGCTCCACAACAACGATATGGAATCGGTGACTTGATGCGCGGAGTATTAAAGTTGATTAACACCAAGTCACCGGAAGAAATGCAGGGGCAACTAGAATTTTTGAGCCACTGGATTTCTTAAGATAGTGAACAGATAACTGTCTGCTTTATACTAAATCCTTTGACTATAGACTACATATCAGGAGAGGCAAAAGGTAAAAGGGAGAATAAATAATCAGTTTTTAATAACCAGATTTAGTATTAGCAGTGGCCATCTTTTGCTGGTAGCTATCAAGTAAATCGAAGAATAAAGTAGGTGGGGTTAAACGATAGTGAAACCCGACATTTAAGTAATTGGGTTGGGTTTCGTCAAATAAATTCCTGTAAAATAGCTTCGATTTGTCCTTTTAGAGCAGGAATATCATTTTCAACAATATCCCAAATAATCTCTAGATTAATACAAAGGTATTCATGAATAGTTAAGTTTCTTAGATCGCTGGCATCTCGCCGTTGTTCAAACACGGTTTTTCCCGGTCGAGCATACTTTTCTACACGCTCAATTGCTTCTAAAATATCTCGCAAGCGTTCGGGATCATCTCTCATAGTGGTAAGTAGTCGTGCAAAATTAATTTCTTAGTGAAGATAGGCAAAAGGCAAGAGGCAAAAGGCAAGAGGGGGTTAGATATGTGTAATTAATTTTGCTTAGGTACTTACCAAGAAGTTTCATGTTGAATGTTACCGTTCGGGAGAGGTCGAATCAACAGTTAAATTTGCAAAATATTTGCAAAACGAGTATAAAGATAAAAGAATGATTTTTATTGGGGATGGAGCAGGTTATCATAAATTTGCATAGTTCAAAGAGTTCTTAGAAGAAATAAATAAGGGAAAGAAAGCTAATGAATGGCCAATTACTTGTATTTTATTGGCACCGAATGCTCCACAACAAAATCCAGTGGAAGATGTTTGGTTGCAAGGGAAAAACTTTTTAAGAAAATACTGGTATTTATGCAAGTCTTTTAAGATTGTCAAATTTTTATTTGAATTTTGTATTGATGATCATAAATTTGATTTTCCTAAAATTAATCAATACAGTTGTTTTTAGAAAATGTGGTTCTTCCGAACTTACACTGTAGAAAATTCCCCAAGCTCCCTCTCTGTCGAACAATGCTCTAAAGTTGATAAATATCAATCTAACAAAAACTCAAAGCCCTATTGTACAAACTTTACAAGCATGAGTTGTTAATAGTTTTACATGACAGGTTCGGTAGAGCCGAAAATGTTTAGGATTGCTATATCTGAGAAAATGTGTAATTAACTAATTCAGCTTTGTTATTCTTGACTGACCAAATAAAAATTTCTTGCACCACACCCTTAGAAAATTGAGTTATGTATCGAGTCAAAATATAATTTTCTGGATGAGGCGGTTGTATCCATGTGTCGATCACTTGAGTTGATTTTCGAGAACCAAAAATACGAGATGTTGTTTCGCATAGCTTTAACACATCGTTAAGAGAATTGCTTTTTCTTAATAACTCACTCGCTCGATTATAGATTTCTTCGCACTTACCTCTATCTAGTTGAGCGTGGAATTCCTGAACCGCTTTCTCGACTATATCTTTATGATTTTCTATTTCATCAATATAGTCGGACATAACCCGTTCTCTCTCGATCGGATGACCTAACATTAAGTAAAAATTTCCTAATCTCATAAGAATTCCACCCCCGAAAAAGATCGAGCCGATGACAATAAAGATAACTAAACTTCCTAAACATCCCAAACAACTGAATTTTTGATTAGACATATCGATGATCCACCTAGGTTTAGTTTTAAGGTTTGTTAATCGTCTATAAGAGGTTTTTCTTGCTAAATCTGATCATAATCGTATCTAATTTGTCTTCTAATCTCTTAAATATTTAATCTTTGCTTAAGACCGCAATTGGCGAGATCATACTAAAGATACGCTCACTAATGATTGCAGACGCGGAGCTTTCTCGATCGATAGCTAAAACTTGAAGAAACAGAAGAATTTAGGCTTACTTTCGATACTGGGAAAAAATAATTTACAGCACTTCTGGCTTCATCAAGACAGGCAGGAGCTGCCAGATACTTGATTAAGCTTGGAGGTGTACTTGCTCAAACTGAAAAATGCTGTAGAGCGAGCGTTTTAATGAACTCTTAGAGAAAAGTATCGCTATAGGACGATTTTTTTTCTCTCGCTAAAAATCATCGCGATTCTTTTTTCTCGATACGCCGCTTCGTTCACGAATACGGGATGAACAGTGGCTTGTTCTCGATAGAAAAATGTTTCACCTGAAAACGAAATAAAGAGTGGGTCACCGAAATTTAACGGCTCGTAATCTTTCAATCTCTCGTGAACCATCGCGTCGATCTCTCCCGATGGATCTCTTGGAAAATCGATCGCTTTAAGAGTTTGATAGACCGTGACGCTAGAAGAACCTGCGAGCGAGCGTCCCCGATTTCTCGCGTCGAGATAATCGAGGATTTTATGGACAATCACTTCGGTTCGCTCTACAATCCGCGCATCCAAGACACCTTGCGCTACCGGACCAACTTCCACGGTACAACCTAATCGAGAGAGCGAGCGCAATCTCGACGAATCTTGCCGATCTCCTAAACAGATCTGCGCCGAGGGATCTTGTTGTTGCAAATAAGCCGCTAGCTGTAAGTTAAAAGCATCTTCGTTCGACGGGATAATCGTCATTCCCATACTCGCAGTCGTGCTGTGTAGATCGATAATAAAATCCACGCCCGAGCCATGGGTAGGATGTAAGATAGCCTTGATTTCCTTGGCCCGTTTCTCTTCGTAACCCGTCAAACCCGGATCGCTCAATTCGTGAACGGCGAAACAACGATTTAAATCTCGATCGATGTAGCGACGGGTTTCAGCGATCGCTCGCGGGTTCGCAAGGAGCGCAAGCACCTCTAAACTCTCCCGTCGGATCAGTTCAGGAAAGCGCTCGAATTTTTTCACTAACGCGACTCCCGTTAACTCGTTGCCATGGGTTCCCCCGACGATGGCGACCTTCCGAATCGATTCCAAAGTCATAGATAATCTCCTTGCTTTCATTGGCTAACTTTCAATTTTTCGAGCGACGGTCTCTGCATTTTTTCGCCGATCGCTATTTCTTTTCCCCGCTACTTTCTAGATTAAAGAAACCTTTAGTATATGTCAAATATTAATTTAATTAAGCTAGTATATTTTATATGTATAGTAGAATTCTATGGAACTCCGTCACCTCCGTTATTTCGTCGCCGTAGCGGACGAATTGAGCTTTAGCCGAGCGGCGCAACGGTTACAGATCGCCCAACCTCCCCTTAGTCAGCAGATTCAAGCGCTAGAAAAGGAATTAGAGGTCAAACTATTCGATCGCCAAAGTCGTCCGCTTCGACTGACCACCGCGGGACAAGCATTTTTAGAAGAGGCGCGCACCACCTTACTACAGTTAGAGCGAGCGGTCTATAAGACCCGATCGATCGATAAAGGACAATCGGGAACTTTAACGATCGGCTTTACTGGCTCGATCGCCAATAGTATTTTTACCGAGATATTGCTCGCTTTCCGCCAAGAGAATCCCGACATTAAATTAATTATGCACGAGGAAAAAACCGCCCTAATCTTGCAAAAATTGCGCGAAAGGCAAATGGATATAATTTTTCTCTATAGCTATCGGGAAGCTTGGGAAGATACTTCCTTCCAGATGACGATCCTCGATCGGGAACCGCTCGTCTTGGTTTTACCGAAAAACCATCCATTAGCGGAACGTTCTGCCCTTTCCCTAAACGATTTAAAAGAGGAAGAATTTATCCTACCCCTGCATAATGTTTCTGGTGGCTTATCCGAACAGATCTATTTTCTCTGCTCTCAAGCGAAATTCGAGCCGAAAGTGTCTCAAACCGCCCTTTTTATGGTCACGATCTTGGGATTAGTCGCAGGAGGAACTGGGATTAGTATTCTTCCCGCAAGTGTCCGAAATCTCCAACGCCATGGGGTGATCTATCGCTCGCTTCTCGAACAGAACCAGACCTGTAATTTAATGGCGGTCTGGCCTGACAATGATTCCTCGAAAGTATTACCGGTATTTCTGGATTTTATCCACTCCTACAGACAACTGGAGAGCGATGCTCTAGAGTAACTCCCTCGCCAAAATCAGTGATTGCCAGAACAATCGATCCCACGCGAGGCGAATTGCATTCGCCCTCTTTTAATAACTTCTGTTCATCACCCATCACTCCATTTCCCTAAAAATATTAAGAGATGTAACTATTTACCCCTAGCCTAGAAAGTGATTACTCAACAGGGGTGAGATCAGGATAGTCTAGATCGAGCAGTCCGATAGATGTTTAGTTAAATTCCTACTTCAGATATGTCCGTTTCTAGTCCTCCTCGTTCCCTGCGTATCGGTTCGCGTAAAAGTCAGTTAGCCCTAGTACAAACCTATTGGGTACAGGCAGAATTGAGTAAACACCACCCCCATCGACAGTTTGAGGTGGAGACGATGAGTACCCAAGGCGATAAAATTCTCGATGTGGCCCTAGCGAAAATCGGTGATAAGGGTTTATTTACCAAAGAACTAGAAGTGGGAATGTTGGATAGATCGATCGATCTTGCCGTCCATTCTCTCAAGGATCTGCCCACTAATTTACCCGAAGGGTTAATCTTGGGTTGCGTCACCGAAAGGGTTAATCCGGCCGATGCTTTGGTGGTAAATAGCCAAAATCAAGACTATCAATTAGACACTTTACCGGAAGGTGCAGTGGTGGGGACTTCTTCCCTGCGGCGATTAGCCCAGTTGCGTTACCATTATCCCCATCTGACTTTTAAAGATGTGCGCGGCAATGTTAACACCCGTCTGGCAAAACTGGACGCGGGAGAATACGACGCGATTATTCTGGCAGTAGCGGGATTGGAAAGGTTAGGATTAGGCGATCGAGTTCATCAGGTTATTCCGGCGGAGATTTCTCTCCATGCGGTGGGACAGGGGGCTTTAGGGATAGAATGCCGCGATGGAGATCCGGAGGTTTTGGAAGTCCTAAAAGTGTTGGAACACGCCCCTAGTCGCGATAGATGCTATGCTGAACGCGCTTTTTTACGCGAGTTGGAGGGGGGTTGTCAAGTTCCCATCGGAGTCAATACGGCGATCGAGGATGGTATCCTCACTTTAACGGGTATGGTGGCCAGTCTCGACGGTAAGCGCCTGATTAAGGACTCGGTTAGCGGTGATCCTAGCCATGGGGAAGTCTTAGGACGAGATTTAGCCCATAAAGTGCGCGAGGCTGGTGCTGGAGAGATTTTAGCCGAGATTTTCGCTGAAGTGGGACGATAATCAGTTATCAGTCTTAAGTGGGGTTAGCTAAATAAATCTAACCCACCCTACACCCGACGAAAGACTTTGTCAGTAAACTCTAATTAACTTCAGTTCGGTGGATATACTTTGCACGGTTATAACTGGCATTTTTTACTCAAAGACAATAGAGTTCTTGCATAATTAATTTTTTGAGAGTTCAAAAATGAAAAAAATAGGCATAAAATTGCCTAAAATCCCTAAATAGAGCATTTAATTGATTAATGCTCATTCTTAATTCTCCTGACTCGGAGACTACTGGCTCGGTTCGGCGGTTCGGCGGTTCGGCTGAGCTCACCGTCGAAGCCTCTTGCATGAGTGACTCTTGCCTTCAGAAGCTGATCACCGAAAAGTCTCCCTATCACCCCTTTTTACTTGGCTCTCTCGATATCATGGTGTAAAGTATTGGTGAACATTACATTGTGGGCGCAAGCATTATGCCCCTACATTACCCTAGGTTAGTAGTTCTGTGGGGACTTATGGCCTAAGCCCTGCCTTAGATAACTTTTGCTGATCACCACAAGTACGGGAGAGCCTTTTACTTTCAAAACTATGTCAGAAATAACCTTGCAAATTAACGGCAAAACTCAAACCTGTTTACCGGAAACTAAACTACCGCAAATGTTAGAAAATTTGGGCATGAATCCTCGGTTAGTTGCAGTGGAATATAACGGAGAAATCCTCCATCGTCAGTATTGGGAAAACACGGAAATCAAAGAGGGAGATAAATTAGAAATTGTTACTATTGTCGGAGGGGGATAAAATAATCAACAATCGACACTTGAGGGAAAAAACTTGTTAGTTATCGGTTTAATCAGTGGCACATCGGTGGATGGCATCGATACCGCTTTAGTGGAGATTAGCGGTACGGTTGAATCTCCACAGGTGCAGTTATTAGCAGGGGAAACCTATCCCTATTCCCCCCGATTACGCGAGACAATTTTACAAGTCTGTGGGGGAGAAAAGCTATCTATTGAAGCTTTAGCCAGCTTAGATGATGATATCGCCGCAGAATTTGCCCAAGCTGCCTTAAATATCCAAAAAGAAGCCCCAAAAGCCCAATTAATCGGCAGTCACGGTCAAACCGTTTTTCATCGACCCCCCGCAAACGATCGCCTCGGTTACACGGTACAATTAGGACGGGGAGCGGCGATCGCAAAAATTACCCGTATTCCCACCATTAGTAATTTTCGCGCTGCCGATATCGCCCAAGCTGGTCACGGTGCGCCCCTAGTGCCGAAAATTGACGCTTATCTGCTCTCTCACCCCACTAAAACCCGCTGCGTCCAAAATATCGGCGGTATTGGCAATTTAACCTATCTACCCCCCCGACAAAGGGAAAATTGGCAGCAAAAAATTTTCGGTTGGGATACCGGTCCCGGCAATGTCCTCATCGATTTGGCCGTACAATTTTTGAGCCAAGGCCAACAAACCTACGACTATAACGGTCAATGGTCGTCCCAGGGTCAACCCTGCTCCGAATTAGTTCATAAATGGCTACAGGAGCCTTATTTTCAACAATATCCCCCTAAATCCACTGGCAGAGAGTTATTTAGCCCCGCCTATCTAGCCCAATTGCGCGAGGATGCCCAAGCTTATTGCCTCAGTGATGCCGACTGGTTGGCTAGTTTAACTGATTTAACCGCCATTTCGATCGCCCACAGCTATCAAACCTTTTTGCCAGAAATGCCCGCGGAAGTGCTGCTCTGCGGTGGTGGCGCTCGTAATGCCTACCTGCGGCAACGACTCCTAGCACATTTGGGGTCAAATGTCAAGCTTTTGACCACTGATGAGGTAGGATTAAATAGCGATTTTAAAGAAGCGATCGCTTTTGCCCTCTTGGCCTATTGGCGCTGGCACAATTTCCCCGGTAATTTACCGAAAGTCACGGGAGCAAAAGCAGCGGTTTTATTGGGAGAAATTTACCTATGAGCAGCAGCTATGAAATATTTTCAACAATTCAACGCCAAAGGGTCAGCGACGGTCAAATAGTGCCAATTTTAAGCGATTGTACTGATTACAAACGTCTTTTAATTCTTGTTTGGCCGCAATTGGGAGATTTTGACAGTCTCGAATACGCTTGGTGGTTAGAAAAAGAGGCAGCCCTTTGGCAAAATGCCGGGATTACCATTCGTGCTATCGGTATCGGCGATTGCAATTCAGGGTTGAAATTCTCTGAATATACGAAATTTCGGCAAGATTGGCTGTTTGTTGACCCCAAAGCCGAATTACACAATTTATTAGGACTTTATCGGGGTTTATCGGTAAAATTACCTGGATTTTCTCCCGGACAAAATGCCTGGTTAAATCTAATTTTCATGTGTGCGGGTGTGGGTAGTCCGGGGACTCTGGCCGAAGTGCTGCGGGGTTATCTTGGCGATCGCAAAGCCCCCCAATTAATTGCCGAGCAGGAAACAATGCAAGCGCGGCCTTTACCACCTTTCCGGGGTTCCCTATTCAATCTTGCTGGGGGTCAAGGTTTTCAGCGACCTTTTGAATTAGCCACCCTGAGACTCCGTAATATGAGTCAAGTTTTGGGCAATTGGTCAACATATATCCCCGATAGTAGTTATCTCACCCAACGGGGAGGGACTTTTTTATTTGATAATCAAGGAAATTTACTCTATGAGCATCGAGATCGAGGTATCTTGGGCTTTGCTGAGAATATGAGTTATCCCCTCGCTTTTTTGCGGGATTAAGCTTTTTTCTTCTGCATCTCGCCCACTTCCAACTCTTGCCTTTTAGCTTTTCTAGCTGATGGCTAAAAAACTTTAATCTTGTCCAACTACTTAGGGTCTGCTGAAAAAATCGGATAGGAAAAAGTTATGATGCTAAGGACAAATTCTGCTCCTTCAATGATAAGTTATTCTGTTCATAAGTCTCAATTAGTATCAGGATAACTGATAGAAAAGACCGAAAAGAGTAACTTTTCCGATTTTTGACAAAAAGAGACAGTAAAACCTGCCGTAGCAGGGTAGAAAGATTAAGCACTAAAAAAGTAATAGCAATCTTATTTTCTGAAGTTTCTGAAAGTTTTGTCATCACTCTATCGAGTCCAAAAGATCGTTTGGCTTGCCCAAATTTGCCCTCAATACGGTTACGATACTTTTCATCTAGTTGAGCTTGTTTTTTGAGTTCAGCACTTCGAGTTTTTGAGGGTCTTCCTAATGGTAATCCACTTGATCTTATCCCTCTCTCTTTACACCATTTTAAGTTTTCTCTGGTTCGGTAAATTTGGTCAACATGAACGGATTCGGGATAACAATGATATGTCTCTTTATATTTTTCAATTTGAGGAATTAAGTCTTGAGATTCATTGAAGTTTTCCCAACTTAAACGGTCTAAGAAAACAAACTCATCCACATAAGAAACCGAGAGTTTTGCCCCCTGTGGCTTTCCCCGCTTTTCCCCAGACGATGGGACGAACGTGAGGTTGACTTAGACTGACAATTCTCTGGTCAACTCTTTGTTTTTTCTCTGTCCACATCTCCTGCTGTTGACGATAAACTTCTTGAATGACTAATAACTGTTTATACTGTCTTTTACTTAGGCAAGTTAAGGACGCTCCCTGTTCAATGAGTGAGTCGATATAACTTAAGTTTCTTTTAATATATCCCAATTGTTGACCGATGGCTTTTCTTCTTTCTTTTGGCGAGGGACGACGTTTTTTCGCTACTTTTAAATAGTTTTTTCTGGCTATTTTTCGATAAGTTCTCGGTTTTTTTATCAGCTTTCCTTTGACTTCTTGATAGAGGCGGTCTAAAATCTTCTCCGTTCCTTGTCTGGCTTGATTTAAGATGTCTAAATCCCTGGGATACTTAATATCTGCTGGCGCACGGCATCTAATATTAATTTTCCCTGATTTTTCTTCTCCCCTTCTTCTTCTTTTTCATCCGGAGGTTCTTTATCTTCTAAACCGTCGCGGTTTTCTTTCTCTTTTCTCACCATTTCTTGGGGGATTTTATTAACTATTTTGAACTTAATTCTTTTTCTAAAATATACCATCATTGCTGGGTCAAATGGGGCTTCCTCTTGATAGCTTGTTAAGCCGATAAAGTATTGTAGGTAAGGGTTTTCTTTAATTTGCTCTACTGTTTCCCTATCACTTATTCCTAATTTTTCTTGAATGATTAATGCTCCCAATGCCATTCTAAATGGTAAGGCAGGCGCACCTTTTTTCTCTGAGAAGTTTTTGGCGTATTCTTTCTCAAATTTTTGCCAAGGAATAGAACTCTTGCAAATTAATTATATGTTATAATGATGGGTTAACTAATTTTTTGGGGAAAATTAGTTAATCAGTACATTTGTCCTGAATGAAAACTTGAAGTTTAACTTTTAACTCAAAACTCTTTAGAGCTGCTTTAATTTGGTTATCAAAACCTCTTTATTTAAGCGGCACAAACTATCTCAATTATAAAA
>NZ_JACJQV010000177.1 GCF_014696875.1 Microcystis wesenbergii FACHB-1317
TGGTTATTTATCTAAGGAAAAGTGACTCCCCCAAAGTCCGACAGAATGATTATAAACAAGGGAAAACCTCTCATCAATTTGAAGTGATTAGACTCTGGGAACAACCCTCGGAACCCCTATTAAAGGCTCCCGGACTGTTTCCCTTTGCCATACTCGCTCAAGCTGAGAAACAAGAAAACTTACTGCGGCAAATTGCCCAAGAAATCGAGCAAATCAGCGATAGTCGAGAACAAAGTAATCTGGCTGCATCTACCGCAATTCTACCGGGTTAGTATTAGAGAAAGACATCATTCAACGATTATTGAGGAAAGACATCATGAAAGAATCAGTTATCTATCAAGAAATCTGGTCGGAAGGTTTACAAGAGGGACGACAAGAGGGACGACAAGAGGGACGACAAGAAGGAGAAGCTAACCTAGTTTTACGTCAATTAAATCGGCGTGTAGGGGACATTTCTCCCGAATTACTGCCCAATATCCGCAGTCTTGACCTAGAACAGTTAGAAAACTTGGGAGAAGCTTTGTTAGATTTTCAGTCACTACAAGATTTAGAACAATGGCTGGAAAATTGCCGAGCCAGTTAGTACAAAAGAACCAAATAACCAGGCCATGCCTTCGGCACAGCCTGGCTGCACGCACCTCACTCCTATAGAGTAACGCACAGAAAACGGGTTTCTCCGAGAAACCCGTTTTCTACTCATGCACTCATGCAAAAAGGGGAATAAATAATCAGTCTTTAATAACCAGATTTAGTATCAGACAGATTTAGGTGTTGGCTGTTGGGTTGCGCTTTTCCTGAGAATTGAGAGGTTTTCTTTAACATATTTATTCGCTCAACCCAACCTACAGTTTCGTAGGTTGGGTTGAGGCACGAAACCCAACAATAAACCCAAAGAAACCCAACAAAAAGATTCAGACGGATTTAGGTGTTGGGTGTTGGGTTTCTACCGTAGGTTGGGTTGAGGCACGAAACCCAACAATACACCCAAGGAAACCCAACAAAAAGATTCAGACGGATTTAGGTGTTGGGTGTTGGGTTTCGCTTTCCCTGAGAATTGAGAGGTTTTCCTTAACATATTTATTCGCTCAACCCAACCTACAAAACTGTAGGTTGGGTTGAGGCACGAAACCCAACCATAAACCCAAGGAAACTAAAGTAGGTTGGGTTGACGTAAGGAAACCCAACAATAAACCCAAGTAAACCCAACAAAAAGATTCAGACGGATTTAGGTGTTGGGTGTTGGGTTTCGCTTTCCCTGAGAATTGAGAGGTTTTCTTTAACATATTTATTCGCTCAACCCAACCTAAGAAACTACTACAGTTGCGAGAACAGTTTTCGAGCATCGGCGATGATTTGATCACCCCAGAGATTTTTTTGCAGGGTTTCAACCTGAGCAAATTCAGGGTCGATTTTAAGCGCACTTTTAGCAAGTTTGATCGCTTTCTCCGTATTGCCTTGACGGTAGAGGGTAACAGCGAGAGCCAGTTGATTTTCGGCAGATTGGGGGTTAATTTCCAGACTTTTTTGAAATTGGCTACTGGCCAAATTTAGATCGCCTTGTTCGTAATGAATTAAGCCAATATTGGTAATCGCAATCAGATTTTTTTCGTCCAGTTCAAGAAGTTTCTGATAGTCTTGTAATGCCTCGCTATAGCGTTTTTGTCTTTTGTAAATTTCTCCCCGGAAATTATAAGACTCCTTGAGCTTAGGATCGAGATCGATCGCCCGATTAAAATCCGCTAGAGCTAAATCCCATTTTTGAGTTTGATAGTAAAGGATTCCTCGCATAGAGTAAAATGAAGCATCATCCGGCTTAAGCTCGATCGCCCGATTAAAATCCGCTAGAGCTAAATCCCATTTTTGCCATTCTGCGTAAGCGATTCCGCGTAGAAAATAGCCTTCTGACTTTCCAGCGATCTCGATAAATTTTGTTATATCCGCAATCGCTAAATCCCATTTCTTTTGTTGAGAATAAATACGAAAACGTTGTGCGTAAGCGAGCGCATACTTCGGATCGAGTTCGATCGCCCGACTGTAATCAGCTAAGGCGATATCCGATTTTTGCTGTTGTCGGTAAATTTCCCCGCGGTTGTAATACAGAACCGCATCGTTACCATTAAGCTCGATCGCCTTATTATAATCGGCAAGGGCGAGATCGAGTTGATTTTGACGGTAGTAAAGAGATCCCCGAAATCGATAAAATAACTCGAAATAAGGATTTAATCGAATCGCTTGGCTGTAATCGGCGAGTGCGAGATCTCCTTTTTTCTGTAACTCGTATAAAGCCCCTCGTTGGAAATAGGCGAGTTCGGGATTTGGAGCGGTTTCGATCGCCTTATTATAATCGGCGAGAGCCAGATCCCACTTTTGTTGTTGGAAATATACACTTCCTCGACGACTATAACCATCGAAATTACCGAGTTCGATCGCCCTGCTATAATCGGCGATAGCGAGATCCCACTTTTGTTGTTTATTGTAAAGATTTCCCCGCGCCTCGTAACTCGCGGCGGAATTCGGATCGAGTTCGATCGCTCGATTATAATCCGCTAGGGCTAAGTCCCATTCGCGCCGCCCCTCGTATAATCCCCCGCGACCACCATAACCGAAGGCGGAATTCGGATCGAGTTCGATCGCCCGGTTCAAATCGGCTAAAGCTAAGTCCCATTTTTTGAGGGAAACGTAGGCCAAACCGCGCATGATATAAGCGACAGCTTGATAAGAATAACTGTCGATCACTCTCGTGAAATCGGCGAGCGCTAACTCGTTTCTTCCTTGAAAATGATAGAAAATCCCCCGTGGAAAAGAAAGGATAGGATTATCGGGATCAATGCTAATCGCTCGATTATAATCCGCTAGAGCTAAATCCCATTTTTTACGCGCCATGTAAAATATCCCCCGACTCGCATAAGCTCCTGCGAAATTAGCATCGATCTCGATCGCTCGGTTATAATCGGCTAGAGCTAAATCAAATTCTTTGCGCTCTTTGTAAACATCGGCGCGGTTTATATACGCCCTAGCGTTATTCGGATTTAACGCCAGTGCTTTATTATAATCGGCTAACGCGAGATCCCATTTTTTCCAAGCACCGTATAACATCCCGCGATTGCTGTACCAACCGGAACGGGGAGCGATTTCTATGGCGCGGTTGATCGCTTCTAAGGCTCGATCGTATTGTCTTACGTCCTGTCGTATAAAGGATTGTCGTATAACCAATAGCGTCGATAAACTATTGTAGTAATTCGGATTGCGGGGAAAGATTTTTATCGCTTGTTCATAGCTCTCGATCGCTTTTTCGTATTGACCTAGACTTAACGCCCAATACAGTGAACCCCTCTGGTGTAAAATTTCAGCGTGAAATTCCGAACCTTGCTCGCGAGTGGGTAGGGTAGCGAGGGCTTTCTCGATCGCTTCAAGAGCGTCCCGATATTGATACTGACGATTGTAAACTAACGCTTTACCGTACCAAGCTAAATAGGTGTATTCGGGATTGTTTAATTGTATCGCCCGATCGAAGGCTTGCAGGGAGCGATCGTCTTTTTTCAAGCGCCAGAGTTGATTTCCCCGCTCGATCCAGATGTCTGCGGAGGCGTTGGTTTCCGGTACTTCTACACTGACAAGAGTGCGATCGATCTGCTGCTGTTGTTGTGCTGTTAACTGGGGTTGAGCGGTAACGAAAGAAGATAATTTAACTCGAAATCTTTCCTGTAAACCGATAAAACTACTAATCGGAATCCCTAAGCTAAAACCTAGCTGAATTTTACCCTTAACCCCCTCAGAGCGTCCGTGAATACCGATCACCTGTCCTGCAGCGTTTAAGACTGGACCGCCGCTCATACCGCCGAAGGTAATACTGGTATAGACCATATCGTAACCGCCGCTCAGGGAACTAACCCTGATCGATGCTCCACTTTGGGTAATCGTAAAATCACTCTGTCGCGTGGCGAGAAGTCCTTCCTCCTGACTTTTCACTGCACCGCCGCTAAAGAGCCATCCCGCTCGTTTATCGCCGATTTTGGGAAATCCCGCCACAAAAACGGGACTCTCTCGATTGGGGCTATAGTTGGCGATTTCTGCGACCGGATAATTCTCGTTACTCTCGAAGGTAAAAATGGCCAGATCGACCCCTTCCTGTCGAATAATGGTTTTTCGGTCGAGGGGAAGGGTTTTGCCGTCGCTGGTGACGACGGTGTAGGTGTAATCGGCACAGGTTTTCTCCTCGGCGATTTTCTCACAGAGGACATGATCGGCGGTTAATACGGTGTAGGTTTTTCCTTCGCGGGCGATAATTGCGCCGCTACCGTTGGCCTGACTGCTACTATCGATCCGGACGGTGAAACCCTTCGCTTTTGTTTCTAATTCGGCGATATAGCCAGTATAGGTGGGGTTTTCAATGCCCGGTGAGCTTTTCGGTAAGGGTAATTGGTACGCAGTCAGGATTTCGGGCCGGATGGAGGTTAATAGGGTATTGATGGAAATGCCCCAATTAACCGCTCTCATCTGTTGGATTTCTGTGTCTGTGGGTTTTGTGCCGTCTTCGTAGGTGTAGTTAGAGAGAATCGGATGGGCCGATCGCCCGTTAATGCCGATTAACTCCCCCTCGACAAAAATGCCGCCGCCACTCATTCCCTGCACGATATCGCCACTATAACCGACGCTGTAGCCCTCTTGGAGGGGTCGATCGCTCACCTGTTCGATCTTTCCCTTCGTCGTCCGATACTGTCCCGTTTCGGCAACATATCCCGCAGCCACCACTTCTAAACCGATCTCGTCTTGATTGGGGGTAAACCGCGCGATGGTGGCGATCGAATAATTCCTGGTATCGCTAAACTCCAGCAGAGCGAGATCTTGATTTTCCGATAGGGAATTGGGGACAATGCGGGCCGCACGGCTGTGGCCGTCGTAAGTTTGTACCTGTAGGGTTTTCGTGTTGCGGGTAACGTGGGCGTTGGTTAGGATAAGGTAATTATCGCCTTTTTTAGCGATAATCGTCCCCGATCCCCGATTTGTCTCGCTAGTAATCTTAACGGTGACTCGTTGTAGGATTTGCTCCTCGGTAAGCTCCCGATCGCCCTGTGCCGTCAGAATGGGATGATTAGAAATATTTCCGGCAGCCGGGGTGACAAGGGTTAACCCGGGTTGAGGCAGTAGGGAGAAAAGAAGGATGAGGGCGATCGAAGGTTTGATCATGGCTGTTACCTTGCTATTTCAAGTATTAATTATCGTCGGTTGGGTTGAACCAAGTAAACCCAACAAAAAGATTCAGACGGATTTAGGTGTTGGGTGTTGGGTTTCGCTTTCCCTGAGAATTGAGAGGTTTTCTTTAACATATTTATTCCCTCAAACCAACCTACGAAACTACGGGCGCTCACTACTTAATTTAATCACTTGTTGCTCAGGAAATTTAAGGATAAGTTCCCATTCTCCCCCTAATTCCCTCATCATACTGGTTAAATTTTCTAGGGTAAGATGTTGTTTTAAATCATCCGATTTTGCTGAGAAACAGGGCTGTTCACTTTCGCTTTCCGTGATTTCTCCTGAAGAAAGTCTTAGGCGTTGAAGAAGTTCATCAATGATTTGCATTTCTTGTAAAAGCTCTTGGGTTTTAGCTTCAATTTTTGCCCTTCTTTCAGAGGGCAGTTTATCCATTTCTTCATCAAAGGTAATCATAGATTTTCCTCCGTTAAGATTTTTAAATGGGCTTCAAATCTTTTTTCGGCGATGGGAATGTTTTTTTCATACCATCTTTTATCGCCAGTTTTATTTCCTCCTACTAGCTAAAGTCGATTGGGTTGAGGCACGAAACCCAACAATACACCCAAGGAAACTAAAGTAGGTTGGGTTGAGGCACGAAACCCAACAATACACCCAAGGAAACCCAACAAGAGACCCAAGGAAACCCAACAAAAAGATTCAGACAGATTTAGGTTTTGGGTGTTGGGTTTCGCTTTTCCTGAGAATTGAGAGGTTTTCTTTAACCTATTTATTCGCTCAACCCAACCTACGAAACTCACCCCCCTAATTGTTGTAAAATCTGCATCACTTGTTCATAAGCAGCCATATTATTCTGTTGGAGGAATAATATAGCTGCTTGTTGTAGATCAATTTTTACTTTTTCGGGTTGTCCTAATATGGCATATAAACCACCACGACCTAAGTAAGCTTGAGCCAAATTAGGATTAATTTCAATAGCTTTGTTGTAGTCAGAGAGGGCTAATTCGTATTTTTTTTGCTCAAAGTAAAGAAGCCCCCGATTGTTGTAAGCCTCAGCATCATTAGGATTAATGTCAATAGCTTTGCTGTAGTCAGAGAGGGCTAAATCGTATTTTTGTTGGCGATGGTAAAGAACCCCCCGATTGACGTAAGCCTCAGCATAATTAGGATTAATTTCAATAGCTTTGTTCCAGTCAGCTAAAGCTAAATCGTATTTTTCTTGGAGACGGTAAAGAACCCCCCGATTGTAGTAAGTCCCAGCAATCTTAGGATTAATGTCAATAGCTTTGCTGTAGTCAGAGAGGGCTAAATCGTATTTTTCTTGGAGACGGTAAAGAACCCCCCGATTGACGTAAGCCTCAGCTAAATTAGGATTAATGTCAATAGCTTTGCTGTAGTCAGAGAGGGCTAAATCGTATTTCTGCAAGTCTTTGTAAAGAAGCCCCCGATTGTTGTAAGCCTCAGCATAATTAGGATTAAGTTCAATGGCTTTGTTGATGTCAGAGAGGGCTAATTCGTATTTCTGCAAGTCATAGTAAAGATTCCCCCGATTGTAGTAAGCCTCAGCATAATTAGGATTAAGTTCAATGCCTTTGTTGATGTCAGAGAGGGCTAATTCGTATTTCTGCTGGTTATAGTAAAGACCCCCCCGATTGTAGTAAAGTATAGCAAAATTAGGATTAATTTCAATGGCTTTGTTGAAGTCATCTAATGCTAATTCGTATTTTTGTAGGTCTTGGTAAAGATTCCCACGATTGTTATAAGCATTAGCATGATTAGGATTAAGTTCAATAGCTTTGTTGTAGTCAGCTAAAGCTAATTCGTATTTTTTTTGGCGACGGTAAAGAATCCCTCGATTGACATACCAAGCAGCACGGGGAGCGAGATCAATTGCCTGAGTAATCGCCGCTAATCCCTCATCATAGCGTTTTAATTCACTTAATACTGCCCATTTCTCATTATAGTAATTGGGGTTATTGGGAACCAGAGAAATCGCCTGATTAATCACCGTTAATGCTTGCTCATAATTTTCTCTGGCTTCTCTTTCTGTACCTGCAATTTTTGAGAAGTCACCTAAAAAGCGATAAACTACACTTTGCCGTTGTAAAATACTACTGTGAAACTTCTTTAAATTTTCCCGTTTAGGTAAGGTATTAATCGCTTGTTGCAAAGCTTCTATAGCTGGTTGATGTTCGCGTAATTCAAATAACGCTAATCCCTTACCATACCAGGCTAAATAGACATTATCGGGGTCATTTTGCTTAATCGCTTCATCAAAGGCTTTAATTGCTTCCTGATCCCTTGCTAACCGCCATAATTGTCCCCCCCTTTGTATCCAAATATCCGCCTTCGCATTGGTATTAGGGACAATAACACCAGTAATCGCTTGAATAATTTCTTGTTGTTGTTGCGGACTAACTTGGGGTTGAGCAGTGGTTAATAATTGCGGTTTTACCTTCAATCTTTCTTGCAATCCGATAAAAGTGCTAATGGGAATCCCTAAACTATACCCTAACTGAATTTCCGTTACCCCTGCTCCTTCTGAACGTCCATGAATCCCTATTACTCTCCCCTGAGAGTCTAAGACTGCACCGCCACTCATGCCCCCAAATGTGATGCTGGTATAAACTAATTCATAGCCTCCGGTTAAAGAAGCAACACTTTGTAATGTTCCCCCTTGTTTATTCCTTAAAGGACTTTGGCGGGTTTGTAGTAATCCCCGTTCTTTCTCGTCAATTGTACCGCCACTAAACAACCATTTCGAGGGATTGTCGCCAATTTTGGCGAAGCCTGCGGCAAAAACAAAATCATCGGTATTTGGGTTATAATTCGCTATTTCCGCAACGGGATAATTGTCCAGGCTTTCAAACTGAAAAACTGCTAAATCTACCCCTTCCTGACGGATGATGGTGCTTTTCTCGATGTTTCGAGTTTTGCCGTCGCTGGTGACGACGGTGTAGGTGTGATCGGGACAAGGTTTACTTGCAGCATCTTGACTTTCTTCCTTCTTCTCACATAATACATGGTCTGCGGTTAAAACCGTGTAAATATTGCCTTTTTTAGCGATAATTACGCCACTTCCATTGGCTGTACTGCTACTATCAATCCGGACGGTGAAACCCTTCGCTTTCGCTTCTAATTCGGCGATATAGTCAGTATAGACGGTGGTTTCTATATCGGGGTTCACCTGCGGTAGGGGTAGGTTATAGGCGCTGAGGATTTCGGGACGGATGTAGGTTAATAGGGTATGAAGGGGAATGCCCCAGTTAACCGCTCTCATCTGTTGGATTTCTTCTGCGTCTGTGGGTTTTGTACCGTCTTCGTAGATGTAGTTAGAGAGAATCGGATGGGCCGATCGCCCGTTAATGCCGATTAACTCATCCTCGAAAAAGATACCACCGCCGCTCATTCCCTGCACGATATCGCCACTATAACCGACGCTGTAGCCCTCCCGGAGGGGTCGATCGCTTGTTTGTTCAATTTTCCCGTTATCGGTGGTGTACTGCCCCGTTTCTGCGGAATAACCGGTTACAGTGATATCTAGTTCCGCATCCGGGGAAATGGCGCGAATTTTAGCGATCGGATAATCCCGGGTATCGCTAAACTCCACGAGGGCCAGATCCTTATCTTTTAAAAGGGAATTCGGCGCGATCGAGGCTGTGCGGGTTTGGCCGTCGTGGGTTTGGATCTGTAGGGTGGTCGCGCCACGGGTAACGTGAGCGTTGGTCAAAACGAGGTATATACTGCCTTTTTTCCCGATAATGATTCCCGATCCCCGATTTATCTCGCTAGTAATCTTAACAGTGACTTGACGGATCGATCGCTCGATCTGCGCGTCTGGGCTGTCTTCCGCCACGATCGCCGGAGCAGAGAAAGGGGATAGCGCTTTAACTGGTACGACGGGCAGAAGTAGGAGGCTTAGGAGTAGGGGAAAGGGTTTCAACATGGTTATTATGGGGAAATTCGGGGTAAAACAGCGAAAATTCTAGCGGGTGGGAACGCAATTATTTTGCGGGCCAGCAGATCTCGTACCACAGGGTGCGTCGCGATCGGCGAGTGGTGCTTTGGCGAAAAACTCCGTCATCGAGATATAGGTTTTATCTCCAGAACTCTGGAGGAGCATATCCGAGCTTTTCCCCTCTAGGATGTCCATGAGTTGTTGCAAGACTAAATCTGGATTGTCGTGGGGTTTAAGGGTAAAAAGTTGGCTATTACCATCGCAGGGATCGCCGGATCGTGAAACGCTGCAGATGATCGGGTATCCCTTCGCCCGGCCGGTGGTGAGATAGTTAAAACGCCCTTGATTATAGGCTTCCTGGAATTTTTTCGTGACTTCCTCGCAACGAACCGGGGAACGTTTGGAGAAATATTCCGATTTCCAGCCGATAATCCGCACATTGCCGCTCCTTTGGGGAATCCAAGCGAGGGTGGCGGGGATTTTTCCTCCCGATGCGCGATCGAACACCTCTTTACAGAAGAAGGTGACGCCATTCGGGGTGGTCGATTGGCTGAAACCGGGGGCGATACCACCGAGGAGGACAGTGGCGAGGAGGCCGACGCAAGCGAGACGGTGGGAAATATATCTAGAGTTCATAGGGATAGTTCCTCAGAAAATAGGGATTAGAATCGTGATTAGGGTCAAAATGGGATTATTTAAGGGTTAGCGGCGGCGTTGAGGGTGTAGCGACCCGATTCACCCCCTTCGCGAGAGGTAGCCACTAGGATATAAACTCCATCGGCAGGTAATTCGGTTACAAGTCGAGCGTTAAAATCCCCGGGAGCGCGATCGACGCGCTGGTCACTACGGGCGACCTGTGGGTATTTTGTCCCCTCGGAAGATTGGAGAACGCGATAGAGGACAAGATAGGGAGCGATCTCGTTGCTGTTCATATCCAGAACGATTTTCTGTCCGGCACGACCCTCGAACCCGTAATATTGTTGGTTTTGGTCTTTGGTCAAGTTGCCTTGAATGGTCTGACCGTTAAGAGGGAGGGCGAGTAACTGTATCCGCTCTTGCTGTCCTAATGTTGAGACGGTGGAGACATCGCCTGTTTTAACTGCGGTGAGGAAAGCTTGCAGGCGATCGAGGGAAACGGCGAAATTAATGCCGCTCTGGGTAAGGCCGATCGGGTTTCCCGCACCGTCGTAAACGTAACTCCCGATATCGCCTGCGACGTTAACCCCCACCACTTCCCCCCGTGAATTCAAAAGCGGCCCGCCGGAATTGCCTTTGTTGATATTAGCGTTGTGTTGCACAATGCCTTTTTCGGGGTCGAGACGGCTGATAATGCCCTGGGTGAGGGTGTTTTGATAGTCCTCGTTTAAGGGTGTGCCGATGGCGAAAACGCTTTCGCCGACTTTGGCGGAGTTCGCACGGGCGAGGGGAAGATAGGGCAGGTTTTGGCGGTTATAAATCCGCAGGACGGCTAAATCCACGCCATTTTTAGCGAAGCCGATCACGTCTGCCGAGGCCTGCTGTCCGTTGGAAAATTTCACCGTCACCACCCGGGGTCCGTCCGCAACAACGTGGGCGTTGGTAATGATGATACCGTCGGGACTGACGAGAAAGCCGCTACCGTGGCCGCTGCCATTTTTGACGGTGACGACGGCGGGGCTGGCTTTCTGATAGACTCTAGAAGCGGTCTGATCCTGCGCGAGGATGGGTGGAATGTTTTCCATCAGGAAGCCTCCTGGTTGAACCAGTAGGCCAGTGGTGGCCAGTAGCACCGATAGGGTGAAAGTAATTGGTTTCATCGGGTTGGCTCCTCTTTAGTCGGGGGATACTTGCAAGTATGTTATCGTTGGTTTTTTTCCAATTATGCGATCAAGTTTTAAGTCCTCAGATTGCTTTTTTTACAAAAGTTTAGAGGGGGAGAGCGATCGCTCTCCCTTGCAACTTACGCACCTATCTGCCGTAGTGCTTCTATGGCGCTGTTGTACATTTCTGTGTTTCCCTGCTGGCGAAATAATTCGGCGGCCGTTGTTAGATCGGCGATCGCATTTTGTCTCTGGTTAAATGCGAGATGGACGTATCCGCGGAAATGGTAAGCGTAGGCAGCGCGGGGGTTTAGTCGGATCGCGGTGTTCAGGTCTTGAAACGCCGGCCGCCATTGTTCGCGAATCGTGTAAATCATGCCCCGACCGAGGTAAGCTTCGGCATAGTCCGGATCGAGTTCGATCGCTCTGGTGAATTGAGCGAGGGCGAGATCATATTTTTCCTGTTGGATGTAGTTAATTCCCCGGTTAAAGTGGGCGATCGCTTCTTTGTAGTTCGTTTGAGCGATCAGGGTTTCGGCTGGTTGTCGGCTTTCTAGGGCGATGACGGGGCGAACAGTGGCGAGGGTGGAGAGGCCGATTAGGCTGACGGTGGTGAGAAGGGCGAAGGATTTCATGGGTAGTTCCTCGGTGAGGGTGATTTGAGCTTCTACCTAATTCATCGGTTGCTTTTTTGGGAATATGCAGGATAGGGCGATCAATTTTTTTTCCTTTCGGGTACAAAAGGAAAAAGCGCGGCAATCGGCATCGCTTTGTTATCATTTAGTGAAAAATACTTGTTTTTTTTGATGCAATATGGTAAGCAAATCCCCGACGATTACTGATGCGGAATTAATTCGCCTCAGTTGTCAGAACCCGGAATTAGGCTTTGAACGCAATGCAGATGGAACGTTAGTCACTATGCCCCCGATCGGAAGTATTTCAGCGAATCGAGAACTGAAAGCCGGCGCTCGCCTGCTCTACTGGGTCGAACAGAACGGGTTAGGAGAGGTATTTAGTTCTAGCGGCGGTTTTAAACTGGCCAATAGCGCGGTACGCTCTCCCGATGTGGCTTTCGTGGCGAGAGAACGTTTACCGTCCGGTTGGCAGGAAAGGGAGGATGAATTTCTCGATCTCGCGCCGGATTTCGTGATCGAGATCCGTTCTAAAACCGATAGTTTATCCAAGTTAAAGCGGAAAATGGAGGAGTATCGGGAGAACGGGGTGAAGTTAGGATGGTTGATTGATCGCCACAATAAACAGGCTTTTGTCTATCGTCAGGACGGGACGATTACCTGTTATCCCGAGAACGCGATTTTAAGCGGGGAAGATGTGGTTCCGGGGTTCACCCTAGCGCTAGAAATCTTGCTGTAAGATCGATCGCTTTTTTCGGGGTGAGATTCAAAATCGATCGAGTATCTAGACCGCGCCTAATTGCCGTAGGAATTGCAGGGCTTTTTCGCGTGCTGGCGCGTTCCCTTGCTGGCGGAACAGTTCGGCGGCTTGTCGGAAATCCTCGATCGCTTTTTCCTTGTCTAGCCGATAGACGTAAGGAAACCCAACAATAAACCCAAGGAAACCCAACAATACACCCAAGGAAACCCAACAATAGACCCAAGGAAACCCAACAAAAAGATTCAGACGGATTTAGGTTTTGGGTGTTGGGTTTCGCTTTTCCCTGAGAATTGAGAGGTTTTCCTTAACATATTTATTCGCTCAAACCAAGCTAGGGACTGCACCTAGTTTTTTACACACAATTCCTGATGGTTTAAAATAGCTTCTGATACCTCAATGAGCAGAAAAGCGATCGCATCTTGATGATCCGGGTCGGTTAAAATGGTTTCGAGGGTGCTAGGGGTGGGAATTTCGTCCCCATCTGCCAACATGAAGGAAATATGACCTTTTAAGGCTTCAGTTGCCATTTTTTTAGCTTCTTCGATGGTTTCTCCTGCACTAATACAACCCGGAAAGTCATAAAATTGTACCCCATAATCACTATGTTTATCTTTATGAACGGTGGCTAAATAAGTAATCATTAATTTCTCATTTCAGGTTCGCATTAGATTAAGTAGTCATGCAAAATAAATTTCCTAGTGAAGATAGGCAAGAGGCAAGAGGCAAGAGGCAAAAGCTTTATCGGAATGTGTAATTAATTTTGCTCAGGTACTTATATTCTTCGCGGATTGATGAAGTTAGAGATTCCAATAAGATTAATTTTTCCTCAATTGACAGGTTTTTTCCTTGTTTAATTAATGTTTGTAAAGACATTTTTTGCAAATCAAATTCAGGCACAAGTCGAGCCAATTCTTGTGTTTGTTGATTTTGTAAGTCAGTAATTAATTCTTGTAAAAATAAAGAATCATTACTTAAGTCCGAAATTTCATCTTCATAGTTTTCGAGAGCTTCTATTTGTTGAATACGGTCACTATAATTTTTGAGAAGGGATTCGAGAGCTTCGATAATAAATTGGATGTCTTTAAATGATAGAGTTTTCATAGTTTACCTCAACTTACTTTTTTAAATCCTATAGTAATCATAGCAATTATCGTCGATTGGGTTGACCCAAGGAAACCCAACAAAAAGATTCAGACAGATTTAGGTGTTGGCTGTTGGGTTTCGCTTTTCCCTGAGAATTGAGAGGTTTTCTTTAACATATTTATTCGCTCAACCCAACCTACGAAACTTATCCCCCTAATTGTTGTAAAATCTGCATCACCTTTTCATAAGCAGCCATATTATTCTGTTGGCGGAATAATATGGCTGCTTGTTGTAGATCAATTTTTGCTTTTTCGGTTTGTCGTAATATGGCATATAAAAGACCACGACCTAAGTAAGCCTCAGCCAAATTAGGATTAATGTCAATAACTTTGGTGAGGTCAGCTAAAGCTAATTCGTATTTTTCTTGGTAAAAGTAAAGAATCCCCCGACCTAAGTAAGCCTCAGCCAAATCATTATTAATGTCAATAGCTTTGTCGTAGTCAGCTAAAGCTAATTCGTATTTTTCTTGGAGACGGTAAAGAACCCCCCGATTGTTGTACGCCTCAGCATAATTAGGATTAATTATAATAGCTTTGCTGTAGTCAGAGAGGGCTAAATCGTATTTCTGCAAGTTTTTGTAAAGATTCCCTCGATTGTAGTAAGCCACAGCATCATTACGATTAAGTTCAATAGCTTTGTCGTAGTCAGCTAAAGCTAATTCGTATTTTTCTTGGAGACGGTAAAGAACCCCCCGATTGACGTAAGCCTCAGCATAATTAGGATTAATTTCAATAGCTTTGTCGTAGTCAGAGAGGGCTAAATCGTATTTTTTTTGGTCAGAGTAAAGAAGCGCCCGATTGTAGTAAGCACCAGCATGATTAGGATTAAGTTCAATAGCTTTGTTGTAGTCATCTAATGCTAATTTGTATTTTTGTTGATCTCTGTAAAGATTCCCCCGATTGCCATACCAAACAGCACGGGGAGCGAGATCAATTGCCTGAGTAATCGCCGCTAATCCCTCATCATAGCGTTTTAATCGACTTAATACTGCGGATTTCTCGTTATAGTGATTGGGGTTATTGGGAACCAGAGAAATCGCCTGATTAATCACCGTTAAGGCTTGCTCATAATTTTCTCTGGCTTCTCTTTCTCTACCAGCACTTGTTGAGAAGTCACCTAAAAAGCTATAAACAACACTTTGCCGTTGTAAAATACTACTGTGAAACTTCTTTAAATCTTCCCGTTTAGGTAAGGTATTAATCGCTTGTTGCAAAGCTTCTATAGCTGGTTGATGTTCGCGTAATTCAAATAACGCTAATCCCTTCCCATACCACGCTAAATAGACATTCTCGGGGTCATTTTGCTTAATCGCTTCATCAAAGGCTTTAATTGCTTCCTCAAACCTGAATAACCGCCATAATTGTCCTCCCCTTTCTATCCAAATATCCGCCTTCGCATTGGTATTAGGGACAATAACACCAGTAATCGCTTGAATAATTTCTTGTTTTTGTTGCGGACTAACTTGGGGTTGAGCAGTGGTTAATAATTGCGGTTTTACCTTGAATCTTTCTTGCAATCCGATAAAAGTGCTAATGGGAATCCCTAAACTAAACCCTAACTGAATTTCCGTTACCCCTGCTGTTTCCGAACTTCCATGAATCCCTATTACTCTCCCCTGGGAGTCTAAGACTGCACCGCCACTCATGCCCCCAAATGTGATGCTGGTATAAACTAATTCATAGCCTTCGGTTAAAGAAGCAACACTTTGTAATGTTCCCCCTTGTTCATTGCTTAAAGGACTTTGGCGGGTTTGTAGTAATCCCTGTTCTTTATCGTGAATTGCACCGCCACTAAACAACCATTTCGAGGGATTTTTGCCAATTTTGGGGAAGCCTGCGGCAAAAACAAAATCACCGGTATTTGGGTTATAATTCGCTATTTCCGCAACGGGATAATTGTCTCGGCTTTCAAACTGAAAAACTGCTAAATCTACCCCTTCCTGCCGGATGATGGTGCTTTTCTCGATGTTTCGAGTTTTACCGTCCTTGGTGACGACGGTGTAGGTGTGATCGGGACAAGGTTCACTTGCAGCATCTTGACTTTCTTCCTTCTTCTCACATAATACATGGTCTGCGGTTAAAACTGTGTAAATATTCCCTTCTTTAGCGATAATGACACCGCTACCGTTTCCACCGCTCGTACTATCGATCCGGACGGTGAAACCCTTGGCTTTTGTTTCTAATTCGGCGATATAGTCAGTAGGGGCGGTGGTTTCTATATCGGGGTTCACCGGCGGTAGGGGTAGGTTATAGGCGCTGAGGATTTCGGGACGGATGTAGGTTAATAGGGTATGAAGGGAAATGCCCCAGTTAACCGCTCTCATCTGTTGGATTTCTTCTGCGTCTGTGGGTTTTGTACCGTCTTCGTAGATGTAGTTAGAGAGAATCGGATGGGCCGATCGCCCGTTAATGCCGATTAACTCCCCATCAACAAAAATGCCGCCGCCACTCATTCCCTGCACGATATCGCCACTATAACCGACGCTGTAGCCATCCCGGAGGGGTCGATCGCTCACCTGTTCGAGGGTTCCCTTTGTCGTCCGATACTGTCCCGTTTCGGCAACATATCCCGCGGCCACCACTTCTAAACCGATCCTGTCTTGATTGGGGGTAAACTCCGCGATGGTGGCGATCGGATAGTCCCTGGTATCGCTAAACTCCAGCAGAGCGAGATCTTGATTTTCCGATAGGGGATTGGGGACAATGCGGGCCGCACGGCTGTGGCCGTCGTAAGTTTGTACCTGTAGGGTTTTCGTGTTGCGGGTAACGTGGGCGTTGGTTAGGATAAGGTAATTATCGCCTTTTTTAGCGATAATCGTCCCCGATCCCCGATTTGTCTCGCTAGTAATCTTAACGGTGACTCGTTGTAGGAATTGCTCCTCGGTAAGCTCCCGATCGCCCTGTGCCGTCAGAATGGGATGATTAGAAATATTTCCGGCAGCCGGGGTGATAAGGGTTAACCCGGGTTGAGGCAGTAGGGAGAAAAGAAGGATGAGGGCGATCGAAGGTTTGATCATGGCTTTTACCTAGCTATTTTAAATAGTAGAAAACGGGTTTCTCCGAGAAACCCGTTTTCTGTGCGTTACTCAACGGATTTAGTATAAGAACGAAGAAAAAAGAAGATACCGGAGGTGGTGAGAAGTGCGATCGCTGGGGGGATAATCGGAACCCAGAGACCGAAATAACTAAAGAGAAGCCAACCGATACCAGTAAGGGAAATCACAGCGATCGCCACTGTCAAAAGTACCGTTTTTACCCGAAGAAAACGCCACGTTAATAATCCCCCCACCAGGGACCAACCCAGCACCCAGAAAGCCTCCTGTAGGGGATTCCAGAAAGCGATCGAGGTACGTTTTCCTGTCATTGTATCGAGAATTTGACTGACCGCGTGCGCGTGCAAATAAACCCCCGGAATTGCTTCCGATGGGTTGCGACTAAAGGGGGTTAAAAAATCATCGATCCCGGGTTCTGTTACTCCAATCAGGACAATTTTTTCCCGGACTGATTCGGAATTAAAACCCGGATCTAAAACCTGTCGGAGAGATTTTTTCGGAGCAATTTTGATGATTGCATCGATGCCATTATCGGCGATTCGACGGTAAGCGAGCATAACTTGACGGCCGGATCGGGTATCGGATTGACTGGTTCTATAGGGGCCGCGGTTGGATTGTAGCCAGTCACCGAGATGAGTATCCCCGATATTAATTTCTAGAATTCCCCGCTGCAGTTTATTGCAGTCAAAATCTTGATTCTGGGATTCTAGATATCGTTTGGCAATTAGGAGACTAAAACTAGGAGCATAATCTTTAAAATTACAGGACATTGAGTCAACTGTGGCCAAAGAATCCGGGGGAAGACAGGGAGAGGTGCGATCGAGTTTTGCCTGATATAAAAAACGACGAATTCGGGGAACTCCGGCAATGGTTTCGTCTGGGACTATGTTACTAAAACCACTCTGATTTTTTGGCAGTTCCGGGGGTGGGGGAAATCCGTCCGGTTGCGGGTAATTATTGAACTTACAAATCGAGATAAAATTAGGAGTATTTTGTAATTGTTTGGCTAGGGGTGGATAATCTTGACTGGCAGCGATGGGACGGAGGATATCTAAGGCGATAATTTGCGGTTCGTAGGGCAGTAATTTATTTAAAAGCTGCGATAATGCTTCTCCTGCGAGGGAACGTTTTTGATCGCTTCCGGGTATTGTTGGTCTTTTCATACCCATGCGATCTTGATAGGCCCAATCTTGGCGATCGATGGTAATAATTAATAATCTTTCGTCGGGTTTATCTTTGGGTTTTAGTTGCATCAGACGATCATAAATATTTAATTCTAAGGGTTCTAAAATTCCTGTTTCTCTTATTGCCAAGACTGTCATCGTTACGGCTAAACCTAAACCGAAAGTTAGAGCAAATCGTCGCCAATTTTGTTGTTTTTGAGGGGAGTTACTAAAACTATGCCAAGTGGGGGGTTCTTCGGTGGGATTGGGGCAAACTACGGGCAACCAACTGGCACAGGGATAGTCTTTTTCCCAGTCATCGTGGAGATTTTTTTGGGCTTCATGTACGGCGCTATAGAGAGATTTATTATTGGTAAAAGCGGTTAAAAAGTATTGCAGAAATTTGGGAGAAACGGGATCGGGTAATTTCTCGCGCATAAAGATTAGATGGGGTAATGCCATCCCTTTTTCCCGGGATAGTTGTTGTGCCAAACCGATACCATCACAGGAGTTAAATATCGCTAACTTTAACCCGTTTTTAGTGGCTTCTCCCAGGGAAAAGCTAAAATCAGCTATCTTTAATTTATGAGTTTCTGTTAGTTGAATTTCGCAATCTTGGCCATCTTCTGTACTGGCACTATGACCGCTAAAAAAGAGGATATTCCAAGTTTCTTGACGCAATAACTGATTTAATTTTTGCGGGTGAGGGGCTTTTTCCCAGATAATTTCTGCTCCTGCTTTTCCCGCAATATCGTCTAAAGTTTTGCGATCTTCTTCGAGAAATCTTAAGTCGGTGGCATAGCCTAAAATGGCTAAAATCCGAATTTTTTCATGATTTCTTAATTGTCTGCTTAAGGTATCGTATTCTGAGACAATAATGGCTATATCTGCGCCGGTATTTTGGAGAATTTCCCATTTTTCCCAGGGGAATCTTTGCAGCCAAATATTATCGGTTTGTACCCAGATACGAAAGTTATTACCAGAGCGCAGAATTGCGGTTTTTATCGGTTCAAATTCTGGGCTATTATTCAACCATTTGTTTAAGTTATCCTCAAATAATTTGGCTTTTTCTTGGCAGTTTTTAAAGACTAAATTCTGCTGAGAACTATTGGTAATTTGTTGGGGATTGCTATCTTTTAAGACTTTAAAAAATCCCTCTAATTCACTATAGTGACGTTGCCATTGACGGTAAAGAGTTAATAACTCTAAATTAGCTGGTAGCCTTGCTTTGATCACAGTTTGGGGACGAGAATTAAGATCGGGACGAATTTCTAATTTTACTTTAAATCCCCGATCAAATGTGCCATCTAGTTCGAGAGTTAAGAGTTTAATCATGAAGTTTTTCCTCGCTTATACTTGTAAATATTCGGTTACTCTTGCCGATTCTAAAGCCACTTCAATGAAGAATTTATCCCCCAATTCAGCATCAAATCGATAACGAATAAATTCATCGTTATCTGTGGCAATTACTTCTCGAAAAACCTGGCCAGTTTCGGTGAGAATACTTAATTTTAAATGGGGGGGTAAAGTGCTTGTTTCTCCGGTGGGGTAAACAGTCGCTTGCAGGCTAAATACTTCTTCAGTTTTAGCGATAGTAATCATCAAAGCGAGGGGATTTCCCAGTAATTCTACTCCTAAATCTTTGATGCGTTTAATTTCTGTATTTTTGAATGCTGGAACCAGTGACAGTGAGCTAAAATCGAGGATACTTTGCCAATCAATGGGGAAATTATCGGCAAACCAATTGGTTAACTTGACGGGGGATTTTTGCCGACGGGTAATTAAAATTTTTCTCCAGTTACTATTGACGATAACTGCTGCCCATTCCTGAAAAGTAACGGCTTTTCTGGGAAAGATTAACTGAGGATTAGCTAAGATGTCTAGTAAGGTTGTCAATCTATCTAAAGATAGTTTTTCTTCCATCTTTTCCCGTTCAATCTTAACTGGTTGTAATTGATACTCTCCCCATAAATCCAAAGAATCTGATCCTGATTGCAGTTGATTTCTCGGTAGAGAGTAGTTAAGATTACGCTTAATATATTGTCCTTTTTCCTTAATATCTTTATGGGTAGTATAACCCCAAATTCTTAGATGACTTTCGGCAGTGTTTACCTGTACCGCTAGATAATAATCACCAATTAATTGAGGAATATCTACCCATTCTTGAGGAATTTCGATCGCTTCTAGATCCAGAGTTTCGCTGGCAATAACTATTACTGACTTTTCGCCTAATTTAACGGTAAAACCATTAACTCCTAGTTGCCAGAAATCCTCTTGATTTTCTACTAAGCTAACCCCAGGCATCCCTGACTGTAGATAGTTATAAATAACTTGTTGACAAAGATAATTAACATAAAATCTCTGACGAATACTGGCATCAGTAAAACTGGCACTTTTTGCCCAACTTATCTCTTGAACATCTGCGGGTATTTCTAGCCAAATGCTATCAGGAGTTAGTTCTAACCAATCATTAACCATAATTAATCCTCCTGAGTTGTTGCGCTGGTTTGATAGTAGTATGTTAGCCATGGTTCTATTGCTTTACTAATAACTTCTCTATCGTGAGACTGGGAAGGAATATGCAGGTTTTCGCTGGCCCAGGGTAAAAACTTTTTAGCGAGGTGACGATAAACTTTATCCAGTTCCCTAGAAACCTGATATTGTTTGATAACTACCGTGGTGATTTCTGTAATCTTAGCGGCAATTGCCACTTGTCCCAACCCTGAACCATAAGTCATCTCTAGAATTAACTGAATTTGCGGATGCAGTTTTGCCTGTTGCGGCTGCTGACAAATCTGTTCAATTTCTGCCCCTAACCAAGCTAGAATTTTTTGGTGGTTTTGTTGCGACTCGCGAAAATTTTCCGCCGCTTCTAATTGCTGCCAAGGGGTATCATGGTCAGTATCTTCGATCATTTCTTCCCTCGTGGTACTTTCCTCACCCCCTAAAGGTTGCTGTAGGGAAATTGTTTTTCCTTGGGGAAATAAATAATCAGAAATAGCTTGTCCCGCATCCTTTAACCATCGGGTAATTGTCCCAGAATTGATTTTGATGGTAGAGTGGCTATCCGAGTTATAAGCAGCGGCGATTTTTTGCCAGATTTCTGGACTAGGTTCCTGAATTTTACCATCGGTTTTTATTTTTGCCTGGGCATAAATTTCTTTATAGTAATCCCAAGCTAAAAGGTAATTTTCGAGAGTTTCTCCCACTAATCCCCTCGCCTGGAGAGCTTGGCTGAGACGCGCTCCGGTAGAATTAAGTAGTAGGCTCCAAGTATTATGGCCGAATGCTTGACTAATCTGACGGATGCGATCGATTAAGCGATATTTAATCCTCTGATTGGCAAAATTATCGAAGCGAGTGGAGAATAAAGGCTTAAAGTCAGCTAAGATAGCCTCAAAATCAAGAATTCCTTCGTTAAAGTAGTCTTCGATCTGATAATCTAGTTTAGCTTGATATTTTTGATAGATTTCGGCAGCAGCCCAGTAGCAAGGTTCCTGCAAATAAGCATATAAATGCCCACGAAAAAGATGATTTTTGGAACCGGGATTCTGATACTGTTGCTGAAAGAATAGGGACCAATAATCCTCGGACTCGACATTAGGATCGATTGGGCCATAGCTTTCCATGTTACGACGCAAACGCCGATCGCAATTCCATTGTGTCCTATTTTGTCGCAAAACTAAAAAGCAACAAAACTTCTCCAGCAAAGTCTCTCGTTTTTTCATCTAGCTAGTCCCCGTGGAGGTCAACTAAACTCTCTATCGTTCCACTTGCAGCTTTTATGCAGTATTTTGGCATTTTGTTACAAATTGATCATACTCGGTCTAGGAGAGTCACATTGACATACTCCCCCACCCCCAACAGCTAACCCCCATGGCGGACCAGAACGGGCATATTAAAAAAAAACCTGTCCACTGTTCCTGAGAAACGTTAACATAAGTTAACAACCCCTTAACAACCGATAAGATCATCCCCAATTTATCAGGAGTTCGACAGCGTGAACAAAAACGGTAATAACAAAAAATGGCGCAATGCGGGACTATATGCCCTATTGTTAATCGTAGTCCTTGCCTTGGCCTCAGCTTTCTTCGATCGCCAGCCAGCAGTGCAACAGACTTGGAAGTATAGTGAATTTTTACAGGAAGTACGGGAAGGTAAAGTAGAAACCGTGCGCTTAAGTGCCGACCGGCAACGAGCGATCGTACCCACCCAAGATGGAGCAAATGTATTAGTTAACCTGCCCAACGATCCGCAATTAATCAACATCTTGGCAGAAAATAACGTTGATATTTCCGTACTGCCCCAAAGAGAAGAAGGAGTATGGGTAAGAGCCTTCAGTAGCCTATTTTTCCCTATATTGCTTCTTGTTGGTCTATTTTTCTTGCTCCGTCGCGCCCAAAGTGGTCCCGGTTCCCAAGCGATGAACTTCGGCAAATCGAAAGCAAGAGTACAGATGGAACCCCAAACCCAGGTTACTTTCGGTGATGTGGCCGGGATTGAAGGGGCAAAATTAGAATTAAACGAAGTGGTGGACTTCCTCAAAAATGCCGATCGCTTCACGGCAATTGGGGCAAAAATCCCCAAAGGAGTCCTTTTAGTCGGTCCTCCGGGGACAGGTAAAACCCTACTCGCTCGCGCAGTAGCTGGAGAAGCGGGAGTCCCGTTTTTTAGCATTTCCGGTTCGGAATTCGTGGAAATGTTCGTCGGGGTGGGTGCTTCTCGCGTCCGCGACCTATTTGAACAAGCGAAAGCGAATGCACCTTGTATCGTCTTTATCGATGAGATTGATGCTGTCGGTCGTCAACGGGGCGCCGGTTTAGGGGGTGGTAACGATGAACGGGAACAAACCCTCAACCAATTATTAACGGAAATGGACGGTTTTGAAGGTAATACAGGTATTATCATTATCGCCGCCACTAACCGCCCTGATGTGCTGGATGCCGCTTTATTACGTCCGGGTCGTTTCGATCGCCAAGTGGTGGTGGATCGTCCCGATTACGCTGGCCGCAAGGAAATCCTTAATGTCCACTCCAGAGGCAAAACCTTGGCCCAAGACGTGGATCTAGATAAAATTGCTCGTCGTACCCCCGGTTTTACCGGTGCGGATCTGGCTAATTTGCTCAACGAAGCCGCAATTTTAGCCGCACGTCGCAATTTAACCGAGATTTCCATGGATGAGATCAACGATGCGATCGATCGTGTCCTAGCAGGTCCTGAGAAGAAAAATCGCGTCATGAGTGAAAAACGCAAAACTTTAGTTGCTTACCATGAAGCTGGTCATGCTTTGGTGGGTGCTTTAATGCCGGATTACGATCCCGTCCAGAAAATTAGTATTATTCCTCGCGGTCGCGCCGGGGGTTTAACTTGGTTCACTCCTAGCGAGGATCGCATGGAATCCGGGTTATATTCTCGCGCTTATCTGCAAAATCAGATGGCTGTAGCTTTGGGGGGTCGTTTAGCTGAAGAAATTATCTTCGGTGAGGAGGAAGTGACTACGGGGGCTTCTAATGACCTGCAACAGGTGGCACGAGTAGCGCGGCAAATGGTCACTCGTTTCGGTATGAGCGATCGCCTAGGACCGGTGGCCTTAGGTCGTCAAAATGGTAATGTTTTCCTAGGTCGTGATATCGCTTCCGATCGAGATTTCTCCGATGAAACTGCGGCAGCTATTGACGAGGAAGTGCGTAACTTAGTGGAACAGGCCTATCGTCGCGCTAAAGAGGTTTTAGTCAATAACCGCGCCATCTTGGACCAGTTAGCACAAATGTTAGTGGAAAAAGAAACCGTGGACGCGGAGGAGTTACAAAATATCCTCGCTCATAACGATGTGAAAATGGCGGCTTTAGCTTAAGTTTTGTAACATTTTCTTGACAAACAGCATCCATCAGGGTGCTGTTTTTTTTGATAGCTGTTAATCGGGTGCATCTCAATTTTTGTCAATCCCACACAGAGAAAACGGGTTTCTCGGAGAAACCCGTTTTCTACTCATGTAATTTGGGATTTTTAAGCGGAAACTTTCTCCTAAAGTTGATTCAAGGTAGGGTTGATTCAAGGTAGGGTTGATTCATGAATCAACCCTACCCAAACCCCGAAGCGCATTAGTTTTTCGGTGGGATGCTTACAGATAGCTGCTGATATATCTGTAATAATTTAAGAGTCACTGATAATTAATGTGGGATGTACCCCTGTTAATCAGCTTCACAATACCCAGTTTAAATGCGTCTTAAGTAGGGAGGCACAATTATTTGTAGGATGGGTTAGCGGTAGCGCAACATGAGCGGACGTTGGGTTTCATGCTTCAACCCAACCTACGTTGATCTTATATTTAATTCCACCCACCCACTTAGCTTAACAGTCCTGTCTTTTCACTGTTCACTGATTACTGTCATGTAGCATTGATGACTACTTCCTCTTTACCTATTTTAATTGTTATTTGTGGGGCAACTGCCACAGGAAAATCCAGTTTAGCCCTACAATTGGCCGAAAAGTTTAATTCAGTAATTCTCAGTGCCGATTCCCGACAAATCTATCGAGAATTTAATATTGGTACTGCTAAACCTAGCTTAGAAGAATGTCAGCGGATTCCCCATTATCTAATTGATATTTGTGATCCTCAAGATAATTTTACCCTAGCACAGTACCAAGAACAAGCTGAGGATTTAATCAACAATCTCCACTATTCTCCCCTGTTTTTGGTCGGTGGTACGGGACTTTATATCAAGTCCATTGTCAAAGGTTTAAAAATACCGAGGGTTTCTCCTCAAGCGGATTTAAGACGGCAATTACAAGCTTTAGGGCAATCCTATCTTTATCAAATTCTGACGCAGGTAGATGAGGAGGCAACTAAAAAAATTCATCCCCATGATCAGGTCAGGACTTTACGCGCTTTAGAGGTTTTTTATCTGACAGGAAAACCTATCTCTAGTCAGCAGGGAGAAAATCCTCCCACTTATCCGATTTTACAAATTGGTTTAGATTGTTCCCCAGAAAGTTTAGGCAAGCGGATCACTGTTCGTACTGATCAAATGATCGCCAGGGGATTAGTAGCAGAGGTGCAGAATTTGGGGGATAAATACGGTTGGGATTTGCCACTTTTGCAGACTTTGGGTTATGCAGAGATTAAGCAATATCTGCTCGGGGAAATTTCTTTAGAACAGGCGATCGATCTAATTATCCTCCACACCCGTCAATTTGCCAAACGTCAGCGCACTTGGTTTCGTGCCGATGCTGATATTATCTGGTTTCCCGTCGATAAAGAAAATTTATTGGAATCGGTGGAACGAGAAATTATTTTGTTTCTTGAGGGGTTGTCAAGGCCCGATATAAAAACACATCATCCTGATTAACGATTAACTGAAAGTTGTCATTTTGATTCAGTTTATTTAAGTGATCATCAATTAGTTCTGATGAACTAGACCAACCGGGATGACGGCGATCGAGTAGGATATAATTAAATTGATTTAAATCTAGGGATTGGGAACCTTCGATCGCTAATTTGATCATTTCTCGATGGGTAAGATGGGGGGCAATTCTAGAAGTAGTCAAGACACTCTCACTGGTGGTAATTTGGGTGAGAGCTTTTTGGGTGGCGGACCAAGTATCGAGGGAATTTAAATACAGTGACCAAAAATAGCCGTATTTAGCTAAGGCAAAAAAGGCAATAATTGCCCAAGTAATTATCCATTTAGGCTGCTTCAACCAGCTGCTATTATGGGCTAAAGTGGCGATAACCGCTAGAAATAAAAAGGGCAAAATTGGCAGGGAATATTGAGTGGTTAAGTTTTTTTGTGGGGCATGATCTGCTAATAAATTTAAAGCGAGTGCGGGAATAGCGGCAATTATTGGGGCAGAATAGCGCCAGGATAAACCCCAAACTAAGGGAATAATTAATAGGATTAGGTATTCTAGATTGTTGCCAGTAAAGATTTTTCCTAAGACAAGATCGGGTTTGAGGAAAAGATTAAAGATAATTGCTGGTAAACTATCTCCTAGATAACTATATCGAGAATCGGCCATTTCAATAACTGCTGATTTTCCTGTCAGTAGAGGGATTAATAATTTCGTGGCGATAATAAACCAAAGAATGCCGCTAATCATAGCAATTATTCCCGAGATTTTTTTCTTTTCCCAGAGAAGTAACCAGATACCCATTCCCAACAATGTTAAAGAGAGAATTGCTTTACAACCGAGAATAATAATGATTCCTAGACAAAATCCCCAGAGATTATTTAATCTTGCGGCCAAAATTGTCCAAAAAATTGCTGGAACTGCGATAACTTCAGGATGAAAATCAAAGAGATTAACATTAAAAATTAGGGGATAGAGCAGATAAACTAAGGCTAATGTATAAGCTTGTTTTTCTTTTAATCCCGCTTGTATTGCCAATTGCCAGAGGGGAAAAGCACCAAGAGAAAGGGAAAAAGCTTGTAAGAAAAGCAGCCAATAAACGCTAGGATAAATTTTATAAAGTAAGGCTATAGGATAGAGGATAAAAGCGATATGATCGCCTAAAATATGGTAGTCCACAAAAGATATAATCGGTGGTTTACCTTGAGAAATTAGGTAAACTCCTTGATCGAACCAACCAAGATCGAGAGCGTTAGATTGAAATAAAATATGTCTGATGCTGCTGCAAATAAACAGGATTATTGTGCCGCAAATAACTAACCAAAATAAATAATTTTTTTTGTGCATAATTATAAAGTTTTACCTGGATTCTTCGGGATTATTACGACAATACTGCCAGGTATGTATAAAATAAGAAGCAACTTCAGTAAACCATGTTTTAAAAATATTTCTGTTCTCACTGGTGACGATAACCCCATTAATAAACTCTTGCCATTGGGGATCATTAGCGGGAAGAATAAAACCATAATAATCACAATTTAAAGGATTGCGCGGGATAAGTTGATAATCTTTTCCTAGGGATAAACCGAGAATGACAGCTTCTCCAATTAGCAGAATCCCATCACTAGCAAAAGCATCTATTCCATTCCTTCTTAAACTTTGGATACCTCGCAGTCTTCCCGTCACTCCTTGAAATTCCTGATAGGTAGCAAGAGGATATTTTTGTCTTAATAATTCTTGAGTGCTGGTATCTCGCAAAACTCCAATACTTATACCTTCTAAGGACGAGGAAAAGTTAAAATTATTCTGATTATCACTCCGAACTAAAAACTGAGTTCCCGTCACAAAAAAAGGACGAGAAAAACTGACAGCATTGGGTATATTTTTTCTGATACTATTAGGACCACACTCGAAATCAACGGTTTTATTTTCCAATAACTGGAAGCGATTAAATAAAGTTGATTTATAAATTTTGACACTGATGATCCGGAGGTTTAATTTATGCTTGAGTTCCCCTCTGAGCAATTGGATAAAATCTAAGCATAATCCCTGCAAATTATTATTACTATCTCGATAGCCAAAAGGAATGGCATCTTCTCTCATCGCTACTTCTAATAATCCCGTGCGTTTAATTTTTTCTAGCACTGTTTCAGACTTAGCGGGGAGAGCAGCAAAAACATTAGATAAAATAACGAGAGTAAGAATGATTAATTTCATGACTTTTGCCGAGATTATTTAAGATTTGTTATGGCCGTGATCCCATTTATCTAAAATGTCTTTGAATAATAATTCATCTAACCATGTTTTTACTACCACTGTCAAAGGTAAAGCCAATAATAAACCTAAGATGCCAAACATTTGAGCAAAGAAAATTTGAGCAATTAGGGTAATTGCCGGTAGTAAAGATACCTGTTTAGCCATGACAGTGGGTGTCAGCCAATAACTTTCGACATTTTGGATAATAAAATAGAGAATCAGAATAGCGACAATTTTCCAAGGTGCATCGATAACAGCAATTAGAATGGGAAAAATCACACTAGCAGTCGGTCCGATATTAGGGATAAAATTGAGCAATCCTGCTAGGATAGCATGAACGAGAACTAGATTAATTTGTAGAAGCCAAAGACCGAAACCACTGAATAATCCTACCATAGTTGAACTAATGGCAATTCCCAACAACCAATTACCTAAACCCGCTTCCGATAGGGTCAGAATTTCCTCGGCACGACGACGATAGAAGTTAGGAAATAATTTTAAGAAAGCTTGTCGATAGGGTTGGGGGTTGGCTAACATCATCATTGCTAACACCAGCACGAATAATAATTGCAAAATTGCCGCAACTGAGTTAGAAAAGAAGGTAAAAAAGTTACTAAAAACAAAGGTTCCTAAAGGTTGTAACTGCTGGAATAAATCAGTTAAATTAGGCAGCGATGGCAACCAATCAAATTGAAATTGTTGTCGCCATTGAATCGAGTTATTGCGGACTAAATCCCAAGCTTGCGGTAAAAGTTCAATTAATTTTTGAAACTGTTCGATAAAGGGGGGAACAATAATTATAAAAAATAAAATCACAATTCCTAGACTCGTCAGCAGGGTGATTAAAATAGCCAAACCCCTTTTAATCCCCAATCTCTGCAATCCTTTTACACATCTATTTAAGGCTACGGTAAACACGATCGCCATAAAAATCAATAATAACAGCTGTCGAATCTGCCACAATACATACAGAGCCATTATTAAACAGATAAACCCCAACCACTGACCAAATTTCACGACCTTGATTTATCCTATCGGGACAAGTTTTATCATACAGCAGTCGGTCGGCGGTCGGCAGGAGATAGGTTTTAGGTCTTGGGGTTTTGGAGTCTTGGGGTTTTGGGGTTTTAGTTCAATTTCCCCACTTCCCCACTTCCCCACTTCCCACTTCCCCACTTCCCCACCTCCCCACCTCCCCACTTCCCCACTTCCCAACTTCCCCACTTCCCCACTTCCCTAACAGCACAAATCAAGTTTTGTATCAATAATTTGCTAATTTTGCTGTTATATGCTATACAGTTACACCACAAAACAGGATAGAAAAACGAGATTTTCTTAATTACTAGACTTTTTCTAAAATTTTATGGCAACTCTCCCAGAGTCAAATTATCCTGAAAGAAATCCTCTCCTAGAAAATCCGACAAGACTCAGAGAAATTGTAGCCATTAATGCTTTTATCCTTGTATTAGGACTTCGATAATGAAAGAATTGGAGCGATACTATAAAGTTTTAGGGTTAGATCATGGGGCATCTCTCGACGAGATCAATCAAGCCTACAAAGATTTGGTGTTTATTTGGCATCCCGATCGCATTCCCAAAGATAATCAGCGTCTTTTGGAAAAAGCCACCGCTAAACTGCAAGAAATTAACCACGCTAGGGAACAATTGCGGGAAATTCATCAAAATTCTCCTAAACGCTCCAATTCCGCCCCTAAAACTGAAAAACAGCCCGCCCACGCCTATAAAACTGCCTCCCCCTATCAGCCTCACCCTAGCCAACCGGGCCAAAATTCCCAAACCCACAGTCATAAAACCCATAGTCAACAAACCCATAGTCAACAAACCCATAGTCAACACAGCCACTCCCAGAATAACCATCAGGTTCACAATCATGCCGCCTGGCGCCCTCACTATCGGGATTTAAACGGAGCCGATTTACAGGGAGCTAACCTGAAGGAAAAAGATCTCTCTAGTCGCAGTCTCATCGGGGCAGATTTAAGCCATGCGGACTTAAGCGATAGCTTCCTGCACAAAATTAACCTAGAAAAGGCTAATCTGTACAAAGCTAATCTTTTTCGCGCCAATCTCCTCGAAGCTAACCTTAAAGGCGCAAATTTACAGGAAGCCAATCTCATCGGAGCGGATTTAAGTGGGGCAGATCTGTCGGCGGCGGATTTACGCGGGGCAAAAATTGGCTTCGGTAAGCGTATTATGGTCAAATTAACTGGAGCAATTTTAACAGGAACAATTCTCCCCGATGGTTCGATTCATCAATAGACCTCTTGTAAAAATCAAAAATTGTTGTTAGGGTTAGGAGTCAGGGGTCAGGAGTCAGTAGTCAGGAGAATTAAGAATGAATAATAATCAATTAAATGGTCTATTTAAGGATTTTATGCAATTTAATCCTTATTTTTACCGTTTTTGAACCCTCAAAAATTAATTATGCAAGAGGTTTCATTAAACCTCTTGCTAATTTTGATAAGTATCTAAGCACAATTAATTAGGGTCTGCTGAAAAAGTTTTTCCTGGGGGTAGGAGTCAGTAGCCGGTCGTCAGGAGTCGGTCGTTTTAGGCTTTGTTGCCCTTGTTTTTTGTACCAAGCGATGTACTACAAGAAGGATAATGCAAGGTTTTTGAACGTCCCAATCCTATTTTCTTGCACTAACATCGGACTTTAACAGGTCAAAAGCTTTATTTTAAAAGGGTTTTACCATTATTCAGCAAACCCTAATTACACATCTAAGCCACTACTCCGTCAGACTTCTGCTGATGTGAGCAAACAGAGAACTGAAAACTCAAATCCGATCCCTAATAGCTGTATCCCGTCTCCTGTCTCCTGTCTCCTGTCTCCTGTCTCGACTAGGAAATTAATTTTGCACGACTACTTATTTTTTTAATAGGAACTATCACCTGATGGGCATTTGTTACACAATTGCTGCTGTTTTTCTAGGGATGCAATTAGCTGCAGGAGAAAATTTATCGGCGGCGAATCCTGATTTTTTACGGCTGCAAAAAGCTCTAGAACAACACAATTTCATCGTCAAACTTGCCCCGCCACCAGTGCGAGGAGCCTACGGTTTATTTGATAGTAAAACTAGAATTATTTGGATTCATCCCCTAGTTTTTGACTTAGGTATTGCCCGACCAACATTAATTCATGAAGCTGTCCATGCCGCTCAACTTTGTCATGGAGGCAAAACAGTTAAAGCTCTTAATTTAGCCATAGAACCACCGGCAATGACCAGAAGATTTTTTATGAATTATCAGGGTTTTAGCAGACAAATTGAAGCCGAAGCCTATACTGTTCAAGTTCAGCCCGATGGTCTGGATTTAGTGATTTCTTTACTACAAAAATATTGTCCTTAGAAAACCTGTTCATAAATCTACCAATCTCGTTCTAATTCTTCGGCCACACGACGATAATCGGCGCTGGCTTCTTGGGCATTTTTACCGCGCCAATTGGTAATAGCAACCCCGTCTAAAACGGCTTTTTCGTGGGCCTTATAATTTCTGACAAAAGCATGACAGGCGGGAATACCTAATTCTAATAAAGTATTTTGTGCTTCTAAAGTTTCCTTAAGACTACGGGAATCCACTTTTGTTAACAAAACCCGATAGGCAATTCCTAAGGGTTTAACTGCCGTGCGTACCGTGTCAATTAAAGCCATTAAATCCATCGGTGCGGGGGGAGTCGGTAAAATTAAATAATCCGATTCTGCTATGACTGCGGTAAGTAATTCGGAACGCAAAGCCGGTGGTGTGTCAATCACGATCAGATCGTACTCGATAATTTGACGCAATTCTCCTAATTTCTCTGTATTAATTTGCTTGGCTAAATCAAATACCATACCCGCTTGATTTCTTTCTACCCACCAAGTGGAGGAACCCTGCGGATCCGCATCCACCAGCAAAACACGCTGATTCTGCCCCCAAATTGCCGCTAAATTGACCGCAGTGGTGGTTTTACCCACACCACCTTTACCGTTGACAACAGCGAGGATTTTTGGGCTATTAGGCTTTAATTGCGAGGTCATTTTCAGTTATCAGTTATCAGTTATCAGTTATCAGTTATCAGTTATCAGTTATCAGTTATCAGTTATCAGTTATCAGTTATCAGTTATCAGTTATCAGTTACCAGTTATCAGTTACCAGTTATCAGATTTGAGTTTTAAGTTCACTGTTTACTGTTTACTGTTTACTGTTTACTGATCACTGAAAAAAAGCTCCCCACTGATTACTGTTTACTGATTACTGATCACTGAATATAACTAACCAGAAAGTTTTTGATCTAAGATTTGGCTAGTTAATTTAGGATCGGCCTTACCGCCGCTTTTTTTCATGACTTGACCGACAAAAAATCCCTTAAGATTGGTTTTACCCGCCCGGAATTTTTCTAACTCGCTTGGATGGGAGGCGATAATTTCCTCGATCAGTTTTTCGATCGCAGAAGTGTCAGAAATTTGTATTAATCCTTTCTTTTCCACCAGCGCTTTCGGTGAACCGCCTTCGGTGAGAAGTTCGGGTAAAATTTCCTTAGCAATTTTGCCACTAATTGTTCCCGTTTCAATCAGTTTAACTAATTCGGCTAAGTCTGACGCTTGCAGGGAAATTTCTGTGATCGTCAGCTTATTATTATTCAAATAAGCGGCGATATCTTGACTGATCCAGTTAGCGACTAATTTCGCATTGGCCCCCGCAATTACGGCAGTTTCAAAATATTCAGCCACGGTGCGATCATCGGTTAAAACCCTGGCATCGTAGGCGGAAAGACCAAATTCTTCTTCATAACGACGACGTTTACGAGCGGGTAATTCCGGTAATTCTTCCGCCCAAGCTTTTAACTGTTCGGGGGAGACTTCTAGGGGGGGTAAATCCGGTTCGGGAAAATAGCGATAATCGCTAGAACCTTCTTTTTTCCGCATACTAATCGTCCGTTGAGTAGCTTCTTCCCAAAGACGGGTTTCCTGTACGATCAGTTCGCCATTTTTGATCGCTTCAATTTGTCGATCGATCTCGTATTCTATGGCTTTTTGGATAGCACTAAAGGAGTTCATATTTTTGATTTCTACCTTAGTCCCGAACTTTTTAGTGCCTTTTTTGCGAACGGAAATATTGACATCGCAGCGCAGGGAACCTTCCTGCATATTACCGTCACTGATGCCGAGATAACGCACTAAACGCCGTAATTCTTGGGCATATTCCGCCGCTTCGGCCCCGGTGCGTAAATCCGGTTCCGAGACAATTTCCAATAATGGTACACCTGTACGATTAAAATCCACGAGGGAATGGGTGGAACCGGAGAGACGTTCGCTGCCAGCATGAACCAGTTTTCCCGCGTCTTCTTCCATGTGCAGACGGGTAATGCCGATAATTTTGCGGCTAACTTCCTTAGTTTTTTTATCGACGATCTCGATTTCTAGTTGACCCTGTTCGACAATAGGGAGATCATACTGGGAAATTTGATAATTTTTCGGCAGGTCGGGATAAAAATACTGTTTGCGATCGAATTTGCTATGAGGTGTGATTTTACCATCGATAGCTAATCCCAGTTTAACAGCACTGGCCAGGACTTCTTGGTTAAGGACGGGTAATACCCCCGGATAACCCAAACAGACGGGACAGACGTTAGTATTGGGGGGACTATCGAAGTTGGTAGGACAGGAACAAAATATCTTGCTTTTGGTGTTGAGTTGACAGTGGGTTTCTAAACCGATAATTGCTTCGTATTCAGTGGCAGACATATTTTCTCGCTCTAGCCGACACAGGAATGATCTGTTTACTCATTATAGTCGCGATTCTGGAGCATTCCCTCCCTTCAAAAAACTTAATACTGTAGTTACTAATAACTTTCTGCACCTTTAATATAGCTCAAAAAAGATAATTTATCCAACCAATGTCCGCCATTATTTTTGATTTTATCAAAGGCATAAGATACATAGGTCGAGTTCGTAAATATTCTGATTGACTGGTAGCATTTGAAATGCCTACACAGCAAGCAGCCGACAAAATTGGCCAATTGTCAATAGCCTTTGAGATGCCTTTACCCTGACCCTAGAGGAGTTGGTAAGTACCTAAGCAAAATTAATTACACATATCTACCCCCCCTTGCCTCTTGCCTCCTGCCTTTTGCCTTTCTTCACTAGGAAATTTATTTTGCACGACTACTTAGCTCTTCAAATCGACTCCAGTTTGTCTCCCTGAGATAATTTTAATCTTGACTGTCCGCTAACAACCGGAATTATCGGTTAGAAACGCAGTTTCCCCGGGACCAACCCCATTCTTCCACTCCCACGGAAATTTGCGAACCGGGACGGACATCTCCTTTCGATAAGTCTATCAGAGTGACACTGACTGCGGCGAATAAACTGCCACGATAAATCGGTTGTCCTTTGTTGTTAGTATTTTTAAAACTAAGGCTAGAAACTTGGGGAGGTTGACCAGAACGCGTCCAGCGAATGCGTTCAAAACGTCCATTGATAAATTCTGCCGAATAGGACCAACCGTTATTCATGCGACCTCGACAAAAAAGCTGTTGTGTGGCCACGGTAGCGGGAATATTGACAGATAAACTCAGAAGGCTGAATGCAGCGAGAGCGATCGGCAAAAATTTCATAAAAGTTGGCACTATAGGGTCAAATAATCTCATTATAAGTTTTTAGCTCGCAAATTTAACTATCGCGGCTGCGGTAAGTTCCGGTTTTTCGAGATGGGGAACATGACCACAGCGAGGAATCCAAACCAGTTGATTATTGGGTAAAGCCTGCTGAAATATCTTCGCGTCTTTTGTGCCTAAAATTTGATCGTTTTCTCCCCAAATAATCAGAGTTTCTCGGTTTATTTGGCTTAATTTCGGTAAAAATGCCCCATAACCGCCACTTTTGGTAAAGGAGATTAAAGCCTCACTCCAGTGGGGACAATTCAGGTGCAGATTGGCACAGGTGCAAGCATCAACAGTGGCTAAAGTTGCATCAAAATAGGCAGTACGACTGATATTTTGACGCACGCGGGGATTGGCTAAAAAATTAGTTGCCCACTTATCGAGGGGAGAAAACATCAATTTACCCAAAACTGGGGGGTTAGCTAGTCCTGCGCTGTCAATCAGGACTAATTTTGCCACTATTTCCGGGTAGGAGAGGGCAAAATCTAGGGCCACTGCACCCCCCATGGAAGCACCGACTAAAATCATTGGTTCGGCGATCGCAGTTCTCCAGAAATGGTAAAGATGGCTTTTAATAGTTTTCGGAGATACTTCTAAATCTGGGTATCGCTCAGTAAAACCGAAGCCGAGCATATCTATCGCCCAAGTTTCCCTATTTTGGGCGAGTAAGGGTAGTAAACGCCGAAATTCCAGCAAGGAACTATCAAAACCGTGCAGAAGAACAAAGGGCGGTTGACCTTGCCCTTGTTGACTATAGGTAGTTAGAATCGATCGAGGATAGATGGGGCTATCGATGGCAATTTGTTGGATATTTTCGAGGAGAGCAAGGGAGGTATCTTCACTCAATCCCTCCCTAACAGTGGGTAAAAAGTTGGGATAATTCACGGATGAGGGCGAAAGTTTGATGAGGCAACAGGCAAGAGGTGGTTAGATATGTGTAGTTAGTTGTCTCTAGCTACAGATGTTAATAGCTAATTTCGAGGGTGACAGCAGCGCGCAGGGTTTGTTCCCCTCCGATAACTGGGCTACTGGCAGCATCGGCACTCCGAAAAACCGCTTCTGAGCGGGCTATTGGCACGGGATTACTGGTATTACCCACTTGGATAGAAACCGTTTCTTTCGGCACTAAACCGAGGGCTTGTAACACGATTGTAGCCTGTTCTCTAGCTTGTTCCGTGGCTTTGATGAGAGCGGTTCTTTGGGCAGCTGCGATCGCTGATTCTCCAGCAGTAAAACTGACCCCATCGATGCGTGTTGCCCCGACTTTCACCGCTTCATCGATTAAACTCCCCGCTTGGGCTATATCAACCTGAAAACTAATCAAATTAGCCCCGATATAACCGATTAAACGTCTTTGATTGTTGCTGAAGTCGTAATTGGGCTGTAAACTAATGCCGGTGGTTTCCAATTTTTCCACTTGACGGGAACGGAGAAATTTAACCACCGCATCGCTACGAGTGGCGGTTTCCCGCTGCACCTTACCCGCTTCTTTGCCTTGAACTTCTACCCCTAAGCGCACTATTGCTTGAGAAGTGGCGATATTTTCTATTCCTTCTCCCGTCACGGTAATTGTCCTCAATTCTCTTGTGTTTGCGTAACTAGGCATAACTAATCCGGTGTTGATGAGGATAAGGGACAGCAAAAAAGCCCAGCAAAATTTTTGGTAATTCATCAAAAATCTCTAGCGATCGATACTATATTTCGATTCTAGCCTTTATTTTGGGCAATTGAGTGGAAGATTATCCCTTTTCCGTCACTTTCGGAATATTGGTGACTAAGCTCTGGGAAGCTGTAGTAATAAATATCGACAACTGTCCAATTGCTTTGGCTCTCTTGGGGTTATGGTGATGGGCAAATCTTGTCGAAAAAAGGGCGTACGCTATACGCCCCTACCAATCACACCACGCGCAGCGGTAGGGGCGCAACGTGGTCAGTGAGTTGATCGAACTGCTTGCGCCCCTAATCTAACATTGTCAACATTTTTCAGCCAATATCCCAGAGAGCCATTCATTTTAGGGAAGAAGTCAATACTAAGCTAAGACGTAATCCCTTGTGCAACAAAGAAAAAAAGCGGCGAAGAAAGGTCTCACTCAGTCATCCTAGAAGTATAAGATTGACACTCCCGTCGCGCTTATGCGAGGGATTCTTGGTTCACTGACTCAAGTTGTCTTAGCAGGTATTTCTACCAACCAAAATAGAGCTTAAATCTCCCCAAGCGTTAGCTTCCGATATGCCCTATCGTAGCTTTTTTGAGTATATTTAATGCCGCCATCTTGTCCCTATCTTCCACATATCCGCAGGAACAAACATGAGTTCTAACTGATAGAGACTTTTGGATTAACCGACCACAATTAAGGCATTCTTGACTTGTATAGTATAGGCGGGATTAACTGCTATGGTCAATCGTCCGTATTTAATACCAAAATACTCAATCCATTTTCTCAATTGTGACCAACCAGCATCATTGATACTCTTGGCTAGTTTTTGATTACGCACAAGGTTCTTGACTTTTAAATCGACCTGAGCTATCAAGTCGTTTGACTGAATTAAACGGAGTGCCAATTTTTTAGCAAACTCTTCTCGTTGCCTACTTACTTTTAAATGTCCCTTGGCGTATTTTTGACTAGCTTTTTTGTAGTTATTAGACTGCTTTTGTCCTCTCTTAAACTTTTTAGACTTTCTTCTATTCAGTTTATTAAGACGCTTCTCGGCTTTTCGATAATACTTAGGAGGCTCTACTGTATTCCCGTTACTGTCAGCATAAAGATATTTTAACCCCATATCTAATCCTAGGCAATGACCCGTCGATTCTGATTGTGGGGTTATATCTCTAGCATCGAGTTTTAGCATTAACTGGCAATAATATCCATCAGCCCTTTTAACTATTCTTATCCGTTGAATTTGCCATTCTTGAAAATCCAACAAGTCTCGACTACCAATTAGTTTTAACTCCCCAAGGTTTTTTCCATCAGTGAAAGTTATTCTCTTGGAATTTCGATTAAGTTTCCAACCTGACTTTTTCAACTCAACAGAATGAGTACGTTTAGAGTATTTAGGATATCCTTTTTTACCAGCGATTTGGTTCTGGCAATTGTTAGAGAACCTAAGAATAGCAGTCCAAGTCCGTTCGCAAGCCTGTTGACAAGCTGTAGAGTTAAGGTCTTGAACAAAAGGGTATTCACTTCTTAATTGAGTGACATATTTATATACA